>JBBKXV010000161.1:0-2492 GCA_037969665.1 Candidatus Altimarinota bacterium | reverse complement strand
GGGAAAATCCTGGATCAAAAAACTACTGGAGGAAAGTTTAAGGGAGTAAGAAGAGAGCATGCGGAAGAAGAGGAGTAAAGTTTTTGGGAGAATCACGGGCTATGCCCGCAGTATTTTTTCCATAGACTCCCCTTTTGCTAACTCATCTATGAGCTTGTCCAAATAACGGATCTCTCTCATGAGCTCCTCCTCTACCTCTTCCACGCGGACCCCACACACTACGCCTTTGATGAGCTTTCGTAGTGGATTGAGGCATGGAGCCTCTTTAAAAAATGTTCAATATCTTGCTGTTGCACCTGCTCAGAATGCAACTCTGCCTGACTATGACCTGTAAGCCAGCAGATGACAGTATCTACTTCAGTTGCAGTACGGTTCTTTTTCTCTGCCTTTGCAATGTAGCATGGGTAAAGTTTTGCAAAGCTCATGCTGTATACTTTGTGTTTTTTCATGGTAGTTTCTCAGATAATACTAGGCGAATTTTCATTTTTTTTGCGTATGACATCCTACACTACCACTGTGGACTTCGTATCTCAAGAAAGCTATGAGCGAAACCACTTTGCTCTTTCTGGATTTCTATGCGGACAACCAGGCCAGCAACATGGACGTTTCTTTCCTCCTAGGATGTCCTCACTAAGTCTTTCTACATGATGAGCACGTGTTTCTTCCTTTTTGACAATAGTGGTCCAACAGATCCACTCGTTGCGGGCAATGGGTGTGAGTCCATTCCACTTTTCTAATAACTCTGGGTGAGCTATCAAGACGTCCTTGATATCCTCTGGCACTTCGTGCAGGATTCCGTCTTCGATGTTTTTTGTCATATGGTACAAGATATGGTTAAGATCTACTGTGCTATAAGCCCTGGATTTTTTGCTGCGATGAGCAATACTTTTCTTAAGGCTGGGAGATTAAGATCCTCCAACTTTTTAAAACGTATACAACTCTTTCCTACATTAACTTTCCCAAGGATCTCTTTATACTTCTCTGCAATATACTCTCCTTTTTCAAGAGCACAGATGTAGAGGCTCATATAGTTTTTTTGACTTGCCAATGATACCACTGGCCATGTTATTATCTCTTTTTTATAATTTTTATACGGGAAAGAGCCGTAGCCAAGCATATTGTATGCAAAGTTGCTTGTAAGTATGGGAGAAACTTCCTGAATAAATGCATGCAAAAACTCTATTGTTTCTCGCCTATCCTCTGGCACCAATGCAAGATACTCTTCAACATTTGTCGCCTTTGAAGGCTTAAACATATTTGTCATAAGGATATCATAGATAGTATAAGCTACTCACGATACTACAGGCAATTGAGATTTTATCTAGTTGCATTGCTTTGTCTCAGGGATATACAAAAATAGACATAATGCACTAACTGTTGTATAATATTAAGATATATACTGAGTTTTAGTAACCCATGAAGACAATAGCTCCATACCAACACATATTACTCCTCAGCACCATAGTTACAGGCTTTTTTTTTCTTACTGCAACAATGCCATTGCAGGCACAAGCTACAGGAAACACATACACTATCTGTGACTCTGGATGTGATTTTACCTCTCTCACGGATGCTATCGCCAGTGGTATCTCTGGCGATACTGTTACTATTACCAATACCTTCACGTTTGATGAATTCTCCGAATCAGACAATATGTACCTGCCTGCGGACGCCACCTTAGAGTGTGCAGCCGGCGTGACGTATGGTAGTGCTGGGCAAGCAAGTAAGATTATTTGGCCTGGTACCAATTCGGTTATTCGTGATTGCACCTTTGAGAATATCAACTTTGACACCTCTACTGGAAACAATGTATCAATTCTAGACAATACATTTACTGCCCTTGCACAGATGGCGATCACCGTCACCAATACTGATGGTTTTACCATCACGGGAAACACTGGCATCCAGCACATACAAATCCAATCTCCTCAAAATGGGCTCATTGATAACAATACCTTTGAGTGCCGATACAACACAAACTGTATTGGATTTTACAATGATACTCCAGATAACATCACAGTGAGCAACAATACTATCACTAACTACAATACCTCATACGGTGGAGACTATGTCACGATCAATAAGGGAACCAATATTTCCTTTCTGAGAAATACTCTACAGTCTGTGGCTGTGGACGATCTCTACATCACCATGATGACCGTGGAGTCAGGGGACACCTATATCGCAGGCAATTACTTTTTGTTGCCTGAAAAACCTATAGGTGCCAATAATGCAACATGGGTACTCAATATACGCGTAGGTAGTGACCAGATAGATACCGTTATAGAACACAATACTATTGTCGACAACTTTAGTACCTCATCCAGTGGAAATACCGCCATAGGTCTTTATGATAACGGAGGAAACCCCAATACAACAGTAAATATAACAGCAAACTACAATATATTCTATGATCCAAACACAACACCCATTTCCACTGCCTTTACATTAAGTTATACCCTTGGAAGTGCACAGGTGACCCTCAATGATTC
>JBBKXV010000160.1:0-16951 GCA_037969665.1 Candidatus Altimarinota bacterium | reverse complement strand
TCCTCCCTCAGGATCGTACATCAACGTCAGTACACCATTTCTAAAGTAATCTTGTATTCGGGGTCCAAAGATCTCCGATCCAAACAATCCAATCATCATATTCATTGCATCCAAGGCAATGAGCTCACGTTCTTCATCATTTTCTGCCTCTAGTAGGTTGAGCCCCAGTGGACGCTCCGTGTCAGCAGGATTAAAGTATATGACATCATCTGCACGCTCTCTTGGAATAAAGGGCATGACATCCTTGGCGAGATCACCATGGGGATCCATGACACAGATTCCCTCCCCATTGCGCAGGTCTTGTTTGATCATGCTCTGCAATATAGAGGACTTACCAGTACCCGTCTGTCCAATGATATAGCAATGTCTAAATCTATCCTCTCTTTTTAGTCTAACATCTTTCCTGATACCTCTATAAAATGTGCTACCTAGTAGTAGTCCCTCCTCTGGAAGATTGTCTGGTGGAGGTGCCAACTTATAGTTTTGCCACTTGATTGCATCTGTCCTATTGTATTTATTGTGTGGCGGGTGAAACAAACTTGCCAACTCATCTGTAGATAAAATCATCTTATTCCCCGGCATCCACAGTTTTGGAAAAACACGAAGTAATATATCAAATAGTACTTTCCTACTACTCTGTTCTTTAAAGGAAAATTTATTCATTCGCGGGTGTGCAAATTGCACAAACGCATTTGCAATATTTTTCATGATACATTTTGCTTCATGCATGCTCCCTGCAGAAGTAATGATACGAATACGAGTATCAAAACCAACTCTGTGAGATTTGGTCTCTACAGACTTTACCACTTCCTCCATGAGAGGAGTGAGTCTTTTTGGTTGGTCTCCAGCAGACTTTTCACTCTCTGGAGCTGTTAAGATGGAAACTAGATCCTTAACCAGTCCCATAAAAGACAAGCCTTCTGTCTTCTTATTTTCATAAAGTGCCTCCGCTAACTTTTTTGCCTTATCCTGCCATTTATCATTAACTGGCCTAATCATAATCTGAAGCATGGCTCCTTGATTTTTTTCTAGCTTTGACAAGGAGTTTGTAATAGCATTGATAGGATCAGATTCGAGGTGCTGATAGGTCTTGATAGGATACGTGTATGGTTTTACTAAACGCAACTCACCAAATGCCTGTTCACTTTTTTCAGCAAAAATATTTTTTTCCTCAGTTATATCTACAATAGCATCTGCGTAATAACTGGTAATCTGTTTCTCCACCACATCTTGAAGATGATATGGAACAACCATATAAAAGTGAATACCGTCTCCAAAAGCAACATACTCCAAGGAAATATAATCATCTCCCTCCATATCATGAATAGAGGAAAGCATCTGCTCCATGAGAGCTACTACCTCACGGAAACCTGCCTGTGCTGCTTGGGTTTCTTTCTTTTGATCGAGGTCTGACTCTTTTTTTGGAATCAAAATATGCATAAAAACTAGCGAGAGTGCTTTTTGCTCTGCTTTCTTTCGTTGCGTAATATAGTGTGCTCCCCAGAGAAGTCCCGAAAGGACAAGTATGAGAAACAGCGGTAGTAAAATCTCCACGATCAGTAATAGTATATACCTATATATTGTACATGCTCGCCCGTGGAGTGTCTACTGGCAGCATCGAGGTTTGATTGTATGAGATGTATAGTCCATCATACTGATGGCAAAAACGGCATATTCGTATCACTGCCTCTCTTGTATTTTCGGCATGACGTCAGAAAAACCTTTATCCTTATAACATTACGATACCCATATTATAGAGTCAGCTTGCTCAATACCCCTATTGGCCCTATAATCAGCCCACTATTATCCCTTGCTCTTTTCCACATGCTCGCTTCTCAAGATGTTATACACTTTTGGTTTAATGAAATTACCCCAAAGGACTGGTGGAAAAAGTCAGACAAGCTCGATGCGCAGATAGCAGAGCGATTTGGTGAAGTTCACGCTGCTGCAATAGCATGTGAGCTCTATACTTGGCGCGCGACTGCCGAGGGAAGACTTGCAGAGATCATTGTATTAGACCAATTTTCAAGAAATATCTATAGAGACCAACCCAAGTCCTTTTCCAGCGACTCCTTGGCGCTCTCTCTTGCGCAGGAGGCCATCGCTCAGGATAAAGACAAAGATGTCCTAGCATACCAACGTGTATTTATGTATATGCCTTATATGCATAGTGAATCCAAAGAAATTCATGAGCAAGCTACCCCTATCTTTGCACAAAAAGGCCTAGAGTACTTTGCTGGATTTGAGGAAAAACACAAAGCTATCATAGAGACCTATGGTAGATACCCACATAGAAATGAAATCCTAGGGAGAGAAAGTACACCCGAAGAAATAGAGTTTTTGAAAGAGCCTAATTCTTCATTTTAGTACACCTGCTAGCACCTTGCACTTCCAAAGAAATCATATACTGTTTTAGTGATATCAGATACTATTTGTAATCTATTATGACATACCGCATAGGGATAGACGCTCGCATGTACTCCACAAAATTTACAGGTATTGGAAGGTACAATGCAGAGCTAATCAAACATATTTTAACAATAGACGAAGACAATACCTACGTCCTCTTTATGAATGAGCCAGAGTATTCTTCTGTGGTGTTCACACAACCAAATGTAGAAAAGGTACTTGTTGGTGCTAGGCACTACTCCCTTGGTGAACAGCTGGGGTTTTGGAATAAACTCAACACAGCAAAGCTAGACCTTATGCATTTTACTCACTTTAATAACCCTATTCTCTATAGGGGAAAACAAGTGGTCACTATCCACGATCTCACCCTTTCTTACTTTCCAGGGAAAAAAATGACATCCCCTCTTCACAGGCTAGGATATAATATGAGCATTAAGAGCGTAACCAAAAAAGCGGCTACGATTATCTCTATATCAGACAATACCTCCTCCGATCTAGAGAAACTTTTACATATTTCCAAAGAAAAAATTGTAAAAATTTATGAAGGAGCATCAGATAGCTTCTCTCTTATCGTTGATCAGCAGAGACTAGATAGCACTAGAAAAAAATACAATCTAGAGAAGCCTTTCTTTATCTATGCTGGAGTATGGAGGGACCACAAAAATGTCGTAGGAATGATTAAGGCATTTAAAAAAGTGCGTGACCAAGGGCTAGATATGGACCTAGTAATTACAGGGCGTAAGGACGGTGTATACCAAGAGGTTCCCAATATCGTCGTAGAGCTTGGACTAGAGGAGTACGTCCATTTTGTTGGACTAGTACCAGAAGAGGATCTAGTCAGTCTCTATAACCTTGCCAATACCTATGTCTTTCCCTCCTTTTATGAAGGCTTTGGACTACCTGCACTTGAGGCCTATGCAGTTGAGCTTCCAGTTGCAGCATCAAATACTTCATGCCTACCTGAGATCTGTGCTGATGGCGCTGCGTACTTTGACCCAAATAATATCGAAGAGATGGCACAAGTCATGACTACTGTCGCTACGAACGAAGACCTAAGGCGCACACTTATTGCCAATGGTACGAAGCAGCTCAAAAAGTTTTCCTGGGAAACCATGGCGGCAGAAACCCATCAAGTGTATATTGAGGCCATAGAGCAAGACTAACCTTCTTAACATGCAACGACTTACAGATATCATCATAGATAGAGCAAAATCAACGCAAGGGTACAGACATGCCAGCGGTGCTCTCATTCGTAATTTTGTGGATGACTATCTGCATACAGAGTTTGCCTGGACAGGCAAAGGTAGCATAAGAATTGATGGAGATACACTTTTTCTCACCGTTAACTCTTCACTAGCCAATGAAATACAGATCCGTAAAGAATCAATGATATTGGCTCTCAATAAGGAGTTTCAAACCATCGCCATCAAGGACATACGTATAAAGAGTCAATAGGCCTTTTGCAAAATAGAGCACTCTTTGGTATACTTGTATGATGTTTACTTATTCCTACATCCTAAAACAAAAGCATCATGAAACAGTTACTATCAACAACAAAGCATCAGCTTACAAAGCTTTCTCTCAAAGGAGGAGCAATGGTAGCTGGTATCTCTGCTTCAATGGCTACAGCCATGGCGCAACAGTCTAGCACAACTTTTTCTGGCGACCAATTTGGTGTCAGTGGAGCGCAAGGACTTAACGTCAACAACGACTCCCTCGTTGTACAAGCAACAAACATTATGAATGCTATCTTTATCCTCTTAGGATTTGTAGCAACTCTCTTTATCATCTACGCTGGTATTAGACTGATTGTCTCTAGAGGACAAGAGGATGCTATGAAGGAAGCAAAGCAGATCCTACTCTACGCAGTAGCTGGATTTGCATTGATTCTCGTCTCATGGGGTATTGTAAGACTTATTGTCTCACTTCTCCTTGCAGGAAACACTTCCACAGGTGGAGCTCCATTTAGTGGAGAATATAGCCCAGCTGGAAACTAGTCACTAGTAACTAGAAATACTAAAGCCCTTTGCACTATGCAGAGGGCTTTTTTAATTGCAGAAACATTTCTTTATTGATGACACGAAACGCCCAAAGCATTGCAGGGTAAATAATAAGAGCAATACTTCCCAAAATGAGTAATCCAAGCATGTTTCCCACTGCGCCTATAATAATATCCTTGAGATACCATAGAACTACTCCCATAATACCTGCAGCCACTGCAGTGCGTAGTAATAAGTAATAAGGTACGCGGAAAGATACTTGTTTCCGTGCGAAGTAGTATCCCAGTATCAGCACCAGCAGCTCCGTGATGACAGTAGTTACTGCGGCTGCGTAGATACCATACAAGGGAATAAAGATAATGTTGGTTATAATATTAAAGAGCAAGGCTGCACCATTGATAATAATCATGATGTACTGCTTTTTAAAAGCCACTAGTACATACCCAAACAAAGCATTAAGAAACGCAAAGGCCAGCGCAGTGATCATAATTTGTAAGACAACGTCAGATCCCCAAAAACCAGTGGCAGCATCACTAAGGTATATCTTATCATTGGTAGCATTGATGATTCCATAGGCCAAGGCAATCCCACCAGCTACTATTGGAAAAGCCATCATAGCTAAAAAACCGAGGGACTTTTCTATAAGTACACCCGCCTTTAGCTTGGCACTTAAGGCATACGTCGCAAGCAGTGGCAATGCAGAGTTGAGATAGTACTGTGGAAGAATAGAAAAAATCTCTACAATTTTAAGTGGAGCTCCATAATACCCAATCTGGGCATCAGCAATATCCGAGGGGAGCATAATGTCTATTATGATCTTATCCATCTGAAAATACAGTGTAGAAAAAACTAATGCTAACCCATAGGGAAAAGATGTCACAACAAGCTCTTTCCAGTATGGAATATCAAACTTGTATTTCAATGGCACTATTTTTTTTACCTGCATTGATGTGTAGACAAACATCACAATATTTCCAACAATCCCTCCTATAAGAAGGAGTTCAAATCCCCATAGATCTGTAGTGACAGTATTTGCTGTTCCTGTTTTAGCAAAAAATACAAACATTGTTAGTGCCATTGTCACAACAGCTAACGACTTTCCTACGATCTGAGAAATAGTTCCCTGCTTCATCTGATATGCTGCCTGTAGTACACTAGTTACGGTACCATTGAGGATAGCAAACACCGTAGAAACTGATGCAAAAGCTAATCCCAGCTGAAACATTAGTCCTCTATTCCACCACTCTGGGTATAAAAATGCCACGGACATTGTCACTACAACAGATAGGACACATAACACCGTACGTATACTTAATATATTTCCAATAACCTTTCCCATATCCTTGGCTGTATCTGACATCTCTCGAATAGCGATGGTATACAGTCCCATATCTGCTACTATTCCTGTGATAGCAACAATACCATAAATAAGCTCATACATTCCCCGCTCATCAACCGTGAGATATGTAGCAAGCATCTTTGAAGTAGCCACACCTAGAAGTGCAATAAAAAGCTTACCCACCACCTGGGTAAATGTACTAGATGCTATTTGACGGGCTGTAGCCATGAAGATTTTTTTGAATTATCGGGAAGTATAGTAATACATGGGTAAAAAAAGTACAGAGCATACATGGTATACCCTATGCTACGTCATAATATTATTACTCAGACTATACTGACTTTACTCAACTGAAAGCCTTCTTTTCAGCAACAAGATGACTACTACATAGCATATAGATCCTCTATTTAAAAATTTCATTGACGTAAAGCATTCGGTGACTTATAGTCTCTATGCACTTGTCCTTAGGGACATCCTTCACTTAGGTGGAGAACATACTAAAACCCAGAGCAGCAATGCTTTGGGTTTTTTTATACTAGCAGGATTTTCAACTACGTTCTTTCACGATCAAAGAGCCGAAAATCAACATGTCTTTCGTGTGTGTAGTAGCCGTTTCTCTTAATACTGCCTCGTCAGCTGCACAATCACTCCTTGTATTTCCAAATCATGCAAGGGGTGCATCTCAGGATAAGCAGCATTTTCCGCCTTCAAGTAGGCATTGCCATTGGAGTCCTTTTGAAAACGCTTCAGAGTATTGTCTCCATCAAGCAAGGCAACAACAATATCTCCTACTCTTGGTTCCTTTCGCTCCACCATCACAAGGTCACCCTCATAAATCCCAGCATCAATCATGCTCTCCCCCTGTACTCGTAATGCGTACATATTATTGGCATGAGCGAACACCTGTTGATCAATCATATGATGACCCTCCACATGCTCCTCAATACTCTGGGCATTTCCAGCTGGAATGGTACCAAAGATAGGTATAGAAACCATACTACTATGTAGCTTTTCCAATGCTCGACCTAAAAGCTGAATACCTCGTGGTGTATTATCTCGCTCTATCCACTCTTTTTTTTCTAAGGCACGTAAATGTTTGATGACACCATTGACACTCTTGATACCAAATGCCTCTTGTATATCCTTGATCTTTGGAGAATACCCATGCTCCACCTGATACGTTTCTATAAAATCATAGATGGACTGCTGTCTCTCTGTTAATATTTCTTTCATATGCAGGTGAGTAAGATGAATTCCTTCTTACTATAGTGATACTATGTTCACCTGTCAAAAACTTTCTTTTAAAATGATGGTACAGCAGTATACGTAACCACATCCTCATACACTCCGAGTGGCGTCCTCTGATTTACCTTTGCCTTATATAGTACTGTATGGGTATCATTACTCACTGGGCTACTTGCATCAATAATCTGCTTTGGGGCAAGACCTGTGAGCTTGTTATACGTTGTAAGACCAGCGTCAGCATTGGAGCCTGAGACTTCAAAGTAGTATGCTTCTTCGCCATCAGTGGTGGTTGCAGAACCATCATAGTCAGCAATGACATCATTTATTGGGTTTGCACGATCATTGATAGACCGATCCCCAAGAACTGCCGATCCCCCTTGTCTCTTTAGTCCGTTGACACTATCTGCTATGGAAATAGTATACCCATTACCAGCATTTGTAGTCACCGTGAGGCGGTGTCCATCAATACCACCTCCAGTGGTAGGATGACTAGATACGGTAGGTCGGATACTACCAAGATTGAGACTACTATCTAACACATCATCACTAGGGTTATCCTTTGCACCGTTATCCGTAATTTGCACAGAAAAGCTTTGTGGTACCACTGCTTGTATTGGTAGGGTTGGGGCTAGAAAAAAGGTGGTTGTCCCAAAGTCCACGTAAGAAGCTCCTAACTTTGTTGCAACTGAGACATAGTATGTTCCCGCTTGTGCAGGGTTGGACATACTATCAATCACTACACTCCTTGCTCCATTAGAAACTGTTGCTGCCCCCTCACTTCTTGTAATCAAGATAACATTTGAAGATGGGTGTGAAAGAGTATATGTACCAGTAGCCCAAACATTTGTACTAATAAATGTAGCTGCAGCAAGGGAATAATCCGCTACTGATGCTGGACCATCTGTTGTAGCATGTACAGTCACCTCAATACTATCAGCGCTACTTCCACTTGTTTGTGTAAAACCCAATGTATGACTTACCCCAGCCGCAGTAATCGTAGCGTTGCTCAACATGTCTGTCATAGATGAGAGTAAACCTGTTCCAGCACTAGGTAGTGCCATTACCATAGTTGGTACAAATAACATAACTAGGACAATGCCAGCAATAATATTTTTATTTTTAGCCATACAGGTGTATACATAAGATAACTATATATAAATTATAACACACTAAATAGTTACTATGTCTAGTATTTTACAGTTGTTAAGTACGTTTATTGAACTCTATACAATCATTATCATTGTATATGTTGTCTTTTCATGGCTTCCCATTCGGCATACACGGCTCTTTCACATAATAGAGGAGATCACCTTACCGGTATTACGTCCACTACGAAATTTGATTCCAAACATGGGAGGCATAGACTTTTCTCCATTGATCATTATTATAGGGAGTAGTTTTCTCCAAAATATCCTTCTCTCCCTAGCCCATGCTCTATAAGTTTCTAGGATATGATACACAAACCATTATCCGTACGCTCAATACTAATGTAGAAGAGGGGCTACGTATGGGTGAGGCGAGGCAGCGTCGATTTCGGCACCTCTTGTCCTTTTTGTATAGTAGGACAGCGCTGATCTATCTTGTCCTTCCTACGGTATTTATTGCAAGCCTGCTTTGGTTATTTACCACTCATGGGAATGAATCTATGGTTATGGGCTATATCTTGCTCTACTTACCACTGACAATTATCTTTCTTTTTCTAGGGAAACAAAAGAAGCGGGTTAATGTCGTTAGAGAAAACCGAGTGATCTCCCTCCCTCTCCAAGCTCTAGTGGCTGGTGATATTGTAGAACTCTCTGCAAAACAAGAAATTCCTACACTTCTGCGGCTTTGTTCTGGAACAGTATATATTGATGAATCAGCACTCTTTGGACCTAGTCATGAGTCTATTAAAAAAGATGCATCCCTCAACACCAAAGAGGTCTATCTGCTTGCAGGATCCAAGCTCTTGTCTGAACAACCAATTCGCGCACTAGTTGTTTCTAACCCTCAACTACAAGTACACTCCTGGTGGAATTCTAGAGGTATGTTACTGATCCACCTTTGTTGGAATATAGTCATGTACCTTATGATTACTAATTCTGCTCTTTCTTTACTCACATTAGTAGCCCTAAGTCCACTACTCCCTAATCTGGTAACACTATTACTCAAACGCGTCCTTCCCAGTAAACACATATACGATCGTCACATCATCCCCCTGCGCACGTACTTTGAGTATGATTACAAAAATGCATCTGTTACTGTAGGTCAGAAAAACTATACCAATGGTCAGACTAAAGAACCGGTGGCATCATTTTTAGATACTATTTCACTTGGCGTTGCCCAAGCAGAGCATAGTGTTTTACAACAACATCTTGAAAAACTTCAGGTTCATTTTCCATCACTTACCCCTGCCAGTAAAGCAGAGTTAGAGAAAACAACCTTACTGACATACACCTCAGGAGATGACCTTGCCAATGGTGCTATCACGTTCTCTAGTGAAGATGGACGTATTTTTTCCATAAGTGAGCCCCAGCGATTACTCGCTGAAGCAAATTACCTCTGGGATGGCACTGACCCTTTTGGAAAGCGTAGTTTCAATGAACGAAATTTGAGACCATATGCACAACATCTCATTGATCTACAAGAAACTCATCTTATTATAGGGTTATCTTATCTAGAGACCGCAACTCGAGGGAGTAAAACCATCAACAGCACAGTGTATGTTGGTCATATTTCCATACCTTATTCACTCCCAAAGCCTCCAATAGCAGCTATAAAAAAACTCCGAAAAGCCTCTTTTAGCATTGGTCTATACACCACCTTGCCATCATATCAGTATGCTCAGGCTGCAGGCCTAGAAGTCTTTACTGATACTATGGATTTTCTCTCTGATACTAAACAAACAATTCCTCTGCTCGCAAGATCTGCGCTACGGCCTATGACAGAGTTTATCAATACAAAAATTCCAAATCTACAGGTCCACCATAACCACACCCCCATAGAGGACTTTACTCTCTCCTCCGAGACTGCGCTCAAATCACATATTCTTTTATACGTCATAGCATCGTACCTAGCCTCAGCTTTTTCCCTAGCACTCATCTCTTTATTCTTTGGCACAGGACTCTTTACTTTTGTCGTTCACATGGTTCATATGCTACTACTACTTTTCGTATATACCTCCCCTATGGGAGGTATTGCAATTATGAAACAAAGGCATACCTTCAAAAGAAAACTACTTGTCTCTTTACTAGGTGCAACCTTTTCCTTTACCGTGCTATATGGCTTCTCTCTAGCCCTCTCTCGCCTTACGGCTGACACACAGTATATTGGGACATTTTTACCCTTTGCACTCCTCCTAGGGGCACTCAGTGGATATATTATCCATATTTTTAAGCGCAGTGTATCTCCACTCATGCATTTTCTCTCTGTACTCTGTATTATACTTTGTAGTAGCATTCCCTTTTACTATATAGCAATAACCCTATTACCTCTCTCCATGCTACTATTACTATCCACACTAGCACTTCTGTTTATTTTATTGATGCTTCTCCTAAGCGGTAAGAAAGAAGTGGCGCCAAAGAAAGTTTTTCCTTTTCTGTATTAAGTGGGCTCACTTCTCCCGAGGTAGTGAGCCAATATGCAGCAGCTCCAATCATTGCGGCATTATCAGTAGAGTACCTCCGTTGCGCAGGAAAATACAATGGGACATTGATCCCTTCCTGCTTCATATAGCTTTCGACCACCTCCTTCAGCCTCACACTAGCAGACACTCCTCCAGTCACTCCTACAGAGGAAGCATTGGTTTGCTTTACGGCCTCCATTAGCTTGAATGCTAAAATATCTACTACACTTTCTCTAAATGCATATGCTACATGTTGCCGTTGTTTTAACATCTCTTCCTCACTTCCTGTCAGCGTTTGTACCACGCGCCTTACTTCACTTTTCAAGCCACTAAAACTAAACTCAAGATTACCCTTGGCACGAAAGGATTGAGGTAATGTATATGGGTTTCCTGTAGAATCATACCCTTCGAGAAACTTTTCTATAGAGGGGCCGCCAGGGTAGGAAAGCCCTAGCATACGTGCAACTTTATCAAAGGCCTCCCCTGCTGCGTCATCTCTCGTTGCCCCTAAGTGAGTAAATAAACCATGACCCTGCATGGCATATAGATCATTGTGCCCACCTGACACCGTAAGTAACGTCATGGGAAACTGAATCTCATGTGGCCTTCGGTCTAAAAACAACGCATAAGTATGCCCCATAATATGATGCACTGGAATCAATGGTTTATCCAAATACACAGAAAGAGTAATAGCCGTGGACAGACCAACAAGAAGCGATCCAATAAGCCCAGGACCTTTCGTCACAGCAATAGCGTCAATAGTATCTAACGGCACTTGAGCCACAAGACCCTCCAAGGTAGGTATGGCGGCAAGTACATGCTCTCTCGCTGCGACTTCAGGAACTACTCCTCCCGTCTTAGTATGGATGTCTACCTGACTTGCTGATGACTCTGCAATCACAGTCACCCCATCATCTACCACAGCCCATGCAAGGTCATCACATGATGTCTCTAATGCCAGTATACGCATATTTTTCTATATTAAAAAAGGAGGCCTTGCTGATGTTAGCAAGGCCTCCTTAGAGTACCGAGAAGTACTTTAGTTTACAAGTAATTCATAGGATTAACATGTCTACCATTGATCTTTACTTCGAAATGCAAGTGAAGTCCAGTAGCTCCTCGTACATTACCTGTATTTCCCATCCAACCTATCTTCTCTCCAGAGGACACCTGTTGTCCTACTTTGACATAGTACTCTTTCATATGTCCATACAGCGTTACTACTCCTCCTCCATGATCAATCAAAATCATGTTTCCATACCCTCCATTCCAACCACCCTGCGCACGGATTACCTTTCCGCCACGTGCAGCTACGATGGCAGTGGTACGTGTTGCTCCTAGTTTTACAATATCAAGTCCTGTATGACCTCGGCCATAGCCCTGTGATAAGCTCTTTGTACCTACGGTTGGCCAAATCATAGATTTACCTTGGTAAGTGGTCCCCGTAGCTGTAGTTGCCCCAGTTGCTTTAAATGAAGATCCCTTGGAAACTACTACGGTTTTCCTCTTCGCGGCTGCTGCCACTTCTTGCTTCTTTTTTGCTTCTAAGGCTTTTTTGGCTGCCTCTTGCTGGGCAATGAGACGTGCCTTTTCTTGTACCATTTTTTCTTTTTCTGCAGCTACTATCTCTCCTCCTGGGATAATAACATATTCACCTTTTTTTAAATGAGCCTTAGTGGTGAAATCATTGAGATCTGCCAAATAGTCCAAAGAAGTGTTGTACTGAGAGGAAATCTCCTCAATAAACATGTCTTTCTTTACTTCATAGATTAAACCATCGAGTGAGGTAATCAGCAATACTTCTCCCTTTTTGAGAACCGTACCCTCTTCTCGTCCATTGTTTACTAGTATGGTATCTGCAGCAATACCATACTGCTCAGCAATGGATCCAATTGTTTCCCCCTCAGCAATAATATGCTCATTAATAAGATTTACCTCAGTAAGGGTATTTTCTGTGGAGGACACGGTAGGATTTGCTAAAATTCCATCGTTGGTAGTAAAAGGGCTGGTTTCACCAGCAATAAGTCGATCAATTTCATCTAGCGCAGCTTGATCATACTGATCTTCTCCCTCACCCGCAGCAGTAACATAGGGTGAGTCACCAAGATTCAGCGCAGCAAAAGTAGGTAGTACAGATGACGACACGACAAACATCGCCAAGGTAATCAAGGAGAGATTTCTTTTCAGACTACTGTTTCCCTTGAGGGATGCAAATACTCCAATGCGGAGTTTTTGAAGGTAATGTACTACACTTTTATGCTTAGAGTCATCATGCGTCGCAAAGCGTTTAGCATGATCAAATACTTTCTTATGACGATCCTTTCTAGCGCTCTTATTTGGTCTAGTTTCTATAGTGTTCTCCTTGTAAATATAAACAAAACATGTACACCTTTCTACAAAACAATTGAACCATCATCTTGCTTACGCGTACCCAAAGGGCATGCACAGGGACTGTTTGGTGGCAGACAGCGCCAATTAAATACGTTCTGGACCCATAAAAATGTGATTTCTAGGGGTGATAAATAATATACATATTTCTATCACCCCCACTATATACCACTAATCCTTTGCTCTTTCAAGGTATTCTCCTGTACGTGTATCTATCTTGATTCTTTCTCCCTCTTTTATAAATAATGGAACCTGAACATTGGTTCCTGTAGAGAGCTTAGCTGTTTTACTTCCTCCTGAGACAGTATCTCCCTTTACACCAGGTGGAGTTTCCATTACTTCAAAGACCATGCTAGTGGGTAGACTGACACCAATTGGTATTTCTCCAAAAAAACGTACATCCAAATCCTCTCCTTCAGTAAGGTAAGGCTTTTCATCTTCGATCTGATCACCTTGTATAGAAAACTGCTCGTACGTATCATTTCTCATGAATACAAATCCCTCTCCCTCTGGATATAGGTACTGGCACTTGCAGTAGCCTACGTCTGCAGGTTTGACCTTATCTCCTGACTTAAACGTCTTCTCTATCATAGAGCCCGTATTGAGATTTTTCATCTTCGTTGCCATCATACCTGCCTGCCTTGCCATCTTGATATGTTGATAGCTCACCACTTGATATGGAACACCATCAATCTCCACGCATACTCCTGTTTTTAGATCTGAAATTTGATACATTATTTTATTTGGTTACGATATTTCATGAGGATTGTACCACTTTTTTTCAAATGGCAAATAATGAATTGAGGATTCTAATAGTTATACCAATAGACCCATCAACTGCATTACTTACTCCTTGCTCTCTATCTTCTCCCTCTTGCCACCAAACACCAGTAACATTCCCCAAAGCATCACCATGTCCATTTTCCAAAATGGTGTATCTAAAAAGCCATGAAGCAAAAGATACAGCATTGGCAATAGTATAATCATGTGTTGAGTAGAAATACTTAGATGCAGGGTCTTTCCCACCATGATAAACCAAAAGAGAAACCCAAGCACACCAACAGCGAGCAGTATTGCCAGATAAAGATTATGAGGATGAAGCATCACCCATTCATAAGGAGCTTTCTGCAAAATAATTGGTGCCTCTGCTTTGTATCTCGCCTCATATTGTCCCAAACCCATACCTAGCCAGCCATAGCGGGTGGCCTGATCCAAGGATACAGCGTACACTTCTCCTCGAGTTCCTACTGAGGAACGCTCATCAAAAGATAACATAGTCTGAAACTTTTCACTATCTCGCTCTATATAAAAGAGTCCTCCGAGTAGTACCATTGCGATTGCTGCCAAGGTTACCCACACTTTCCAATGCAACTTCCAGATACTATAACCAGCCATGATAACTCCCACCACTCCTAGTGCGGTGTAAGAACGCGTAAGTAACAACGAAGTCAGTAGAACAATAAGTAGCATGGTATATACCACTACTGCCCTGGTTACCTTTTTATACTCCAAAAGCAACGCATAGAGCATGACTATGGCAGGTGAAATATAAAAGGCTAAATAATTTCCTGAAACGAAAAGTGCTCCAAACCTTCCATCGAGAGTTGTGTGGAGCTGTAGTCCGTACTGCACAATAGCACCAAGTACAACGACCAGAGCAGTGCCAACCACATACCACCATACTGCACGCTTGCTATCTTCTAGGTGAAATCTATATACAGCTCCCATGACGACATACATCCACAGTGGCAACAGCCATCCCTTCCAAATGCCAAGAGCTATTTGCAATGTTGCAAAAGTTTCCAGGGGGTCACCTGGCACTCCCGTTTGAAAAAATATCTCCTTTGGAGTCCATAGCAGAGTCAGGGTAGCAGTTACTAAGAAAAGGGACATGTAGAGCTCAATTCTTCGAGGTGAGCATATCTTTTTTAAGACCATTAATGTCTCTTTTTTTCTAACGACTCGGATACAGGTAACAAAAAACAGTATCCAAATCATCAACTCAAGCAAGGAAAAAGGAACAGTGTATATCTGCACCTTTACCAGATAAAGAGAGAAAAATAGTGGAAGCATGAGGTATACCTCCTTTTGCCACCGCCAAGCAGCTATGGCAAAAGGGATCAGTCCAAAGGTCACGAGTAGGAGTTGCTCCATGATTATGATGATGGTTTGTAGTCTTTTTTAGTCTTATTTTTTAGCTCTATAATAATAGGAGTCCCAGAAAAATCATATTTTTCTCGTAATCTATTGTCTAGGTACCTTGTATAGGAAAAGTGAAAGAACTTTTTATCATTTACAAACAGTACAATATGAGGTGGATGAATACCAACCTGCGTAGCATAGGAGATACGTGGCATGTAGGTTCCCTTTCCTGTGGGCTTGTGCTTGATCACCAGACGAGCAATAAGAGTATTGAGCTCTCCCGTAGGAATACGCTGTGACCTAGCCTTTACAATTGGAAACACTTGCGTAAGCACATTGTCTGTCTTACTTTTATTTTTTGCTGATACGAAAATAACAGGGGCCCATGGCAAAAATGGAAACTTGTACCTCAGATATGCAAAGTACTGATCACGAACATTATCAGCTCTCACACGTGCAAGCTGAAGCTCTGGAGGCAAGTCATCAAAGTCGTTGATTAGGTCCCATTTGTTTATAACGATTATGATTCCTTTATTTTGTCTCAGTGCTTCTTCTGCCACGTGCATGTCCTGATTGTCCACTCCTTTTTTTGCATCAAGTACAAGAAAACAAACATCAGCTCTTGTAATCGCGCGACGAGTACGCAAGACACTAAAGGTTTCTATACCTTGCTCAACCTTACCTCTTCGTCTCAGACCAGCAGTATCTACAATAGTTACCTCCCCTTCTTCTGTCATTACCACACTTTCTAGGGAATCTCTAGTGGTACCTGCTATATTGGATACCACAGCTCGCTCTGACTGAATAATCGCGTTAAATAACTGGGACTTCCCTACGTTTGGAGTACCCACAAAGGCTACTCTTGGAGCTCTACTTTCTCCTTCTTCTATGACCTCAGGCTCTACCTTTTCAATACCTGCTACTATTTTATCTACTAGCGTATCAATACCTCTATTATGCAACACTGCCAACAGACTTGGCTCTCCTAATCCTAGCTCATACAATGCAGCAGCATTCATTTCTAGCGTAGTGTTATCACACTTATTTGCTACTAAAATATATGGTTTCCCGGATTTTCTAAGATATGAAGCTGCATCATAATCTGTAGGCAATAGATCCTTTTCCTTTACATCCACCATGAAAATAACAAGGTCAGCAATCTCCAAGGCATACAGCGCTTGTCTCTGAGACTCTTTTTCTATGATCTCCCTCTCCGCTCCCTCTACCTCAAGCTCCATGATACCTGCCGTATCTATCAGCACACACTGCCCTCCTCCTGGTAGACGCAACATCGCATCCACCCTATCTCTAGTGGTACCCGGTATTTCTGAAATGATAGCCTCTCGCCGCCGAAGCAACGCATTAAACAGTGAGGACTTCCCCACATTTGGCCGACCTATTATTGCTACTACTGGAAATTCCATGCTTAAATCTCGTAAATCAATGTAGTGGTAGTATAGTGGGAATTTCCCATTTGGGAATTCATAATTTGGAAATTAAACTAGTCTACTATCTTACTTATGACCATTACACATTATAAACGTGCTGGACAGCGGATATAAAGACAGTAGAACTGCCAATCTCGTACAATTATACTAAAAGAAGCGTTGAAAATATATTCAACGCTTCTTTTTAAAGGATGCTAATATAGAGCATATCTATCGAAAGCAGACCACCTGTTTCGCGTGCTTATATTATACCCACCTTGTGCGCACAACTTCTTCCATATAACGATCATTTAGGTCACCTGCAGAAAGTGAACTATATTCACTCTTTGTATTTTCAACAAAGTTTATAAATTTTTTCTGCATATCCTCTGTTGAC
>JBBKXV010000159.1:0-7310 GCA_037969665.1 Candidatus Altimarinota bacterium | reverse complement strand
ATATCAGTCCCTGCCACCACTGACCTTGCCTCTGTGAGATACGTATCCACAGACACTGTCTGAGGCAGAGTATCTTGATAGGCAAGCAACGTGTCTCTTGCCTGAACTAGCTCATTATCAATAGTTGCCATTTTCCCTCCTGGTAGCCGCAGCAATCTATCATATGCCACCCGAGCAAATGACTCCATGGCAAATAAACTATCGAGGAAACCACTGTCATCTCTAATCTTTTGAAACACATAGTACTCTATATCAACTTTCTTTGCTGATGAAGGAAGTGATACCCGTAATGATGTGACGCCACTACGCACTTTTCCATCTACGTACAGTGCAGGGTACCATGTCTGCAGTGTTGCAGCAGCAAGATCACTCCCCTGATACCAGGCGTGAGGTAAGATTGAAAACTGCACCTTGGGTGTCCCAAACTCTGGTGGTGAAATACTTGTAGGCAAAGGATCAGCAGAAAATACTCCGCGCCCAGGATAGTATATATTATTTGCAATGCCCTTATCCTCGGCCAAAACAATACTTTGGCTCTGAGCTAGTGTTTGGAGCTGATTTTCTCCCAAGGCTACTCCTACCCATGGCTTGAGGTACCCTTCGAGCAATGTGTCCGGTCGTCCCCAGAGCTTTGCCAATTGCTGCATCCGTGTTGCACTCAAAGAAAGTATCGGCGATATATCCATCATCACAAGCTCCGTACCCTCCACAATAGTTGCCTCATCCAAAGAGCGCCCTAGCTGAAAGGCCAAAGTACTACTTATCTCCTCTTGAGATAGGCCCATTTGTCCGTACATCAGATATGCCTTGGAAACGGGATAAGACGCAAAACGGGTAGCGTGGTATTTTTTCGTTGAGGTCTGCTTTTGCAGTCTTTCTACAATGTCCAGACTAGTCAGTCCTGCCTGTAGTTGACTTGCGCTATCCAAGTCCTTTGTAATAGTTTTTAAGATAGTGAGCACACTATCCGCATCAATTCCCTTACGTGCCAACATTGATGTGAGCTCAGCACTTGTCCCTGAGATACTGGTAAGCTCTAAAGGAAGATCGTCCAATACACGGTATGACAGTAGTCTTTGTAGTATGGATAACTTTTGGTTGTCATTTTTTACTACAGAAAATAACTCGCCAAACTCTGGGTATGCAGTACTAATATGATCACTCCACTGAGAAATAGAGTACCCTTCCTCATACATCCGAACTGTAGACATTTCTGCATTACCTAACAGTGGTAGGAGCAATGGTATACCATTGGAGCTTATACGAGGTATGAGACTATCTACAATGCTTTTACTTCCTACTCTTTGTGTAAGAAGCTCAGTTTTTCTCTCTGTAGTAAGTGGAAGCATAACACCTGGCGATACAAGTAACTGCCTCCCATCAAGAGCATATACCTCCTCTACGGATACATTGTCATACCCTCTCTCTACTTGTCGCAGAAAAGATAAGATTTCATTGTTATCTGCACCTTGTGTATGTGCTAGCCCTATGAGGTCTCCAGCAGTGACTTCAAGTGGGTTATATAGTGCCACTTCATACGAGCTCTCTCCAATAAGAGCTAACAATTGCTCACGGGATTCGTGCTCTGTAGCTACACTCCGAACTCTATCAACAGCTGTTGCAGTACTTTCATCAATGCTACGCAAGTATGCATCACGAAGTGCGGGCGATGAAAACCTCTGCTCTGCATAGAGCACTACCTCTGCTCCCGTCATGGTAACTGGTTTTTTTGGAAACATCCGAAGTCCAATAGCCTCATCCTCTGCCGCTAAAAACTCATATCTTTGATAATATGCTACACTCTCATCCTCCATCGCCTTGTATACCCTACTTAACTCAGGGTTATCTGTGACTAACTTTCTGTATATCACACTACTCGGCAAGCCCAATCTTCGAAGTTCGCTCACATACTGCTCTAGTGACAAGATGGCTGGCGTAGAAGGACGATACGTCACGTGCTCCAATCTTAGTATGTCATCAATTGTTGTTATAGACTCAGTAACATTATCACTCTTTGCCTTAGCTATGATATATGAGTTGGAAAAACCCATTTGGCTAAGACTTTGTACATACTCACTCCCAGCGAGTTCAACAAGCCCATGGGGGCGATATACTACGGTAGCTTCATTTTTTAAGGTCTCGTAGTCTGTTCCTGTGGAGGTAAGGTATGGGTTATCCGTCAGCACCTTGGCAATTGCAGCAAGATCAGTAAACCCCTGTGCTTTCAAACTTTTATAGACCTCCTCAAAGCTCAGCTCCAACGCTGCAAAAGGAGCGATTTCCACTGTACCTTCTGTTTCTGGCACTATTTTCTTTATCTCTTCTCGAGAAAGGCCTTGTGCACTATATATTTTCTTTGCCTCTGCAGCAGTCACTTTTACTGGAGTCGAAAGAGAGATATCATAGGTTAAACCTGCACCACTAGTTCTTTTGAGATCAGCATGCAACTCATTTGCAGAGCCAACATCACCATATACCTTTCCAAAATCTAAACTATGCTCTGCAATATTTTCATAAATCCTATCAGAAGGAAGTCCTAAGGTAGAGTAAAAGTCATATGCCCAGTAAAACGAAGCATTTACTGGCTGGGAAGGGTCATACTCCCCCCCCTGATTACCATCAGTTAGTGGAGAGCCAACTTCCTCATAAATTCCTGAACCAGATGCGGTCCCCAAGAGTGGTGTATGTGCCACTGTTCCAGTCGTTCCAAAGGGATTGAGTGGTGTATAGGTATGTCCTGGAGATGGTTGAAAGACCCTCTGTAAAGCGCTGTCTGGAGAGTAGCCCTGACTTAATAGTTCTTGATAGGCATCACCTGCACCAATTTGTATTTCCTCGCCTACATTGACTGTAATGGACTTATTACCGTATGCTGCTAACAACTTTTGACGCAGTGTTGTATATGATTCATTTTGGCTATCATCAATGACGGTTGCGAGATCACTATCTGCTTTACGTAAGATTTCCAGTACCGTTGACCGTGCCAATGAGAGTGATTCTAGACCCGGAATTATGTCACTCACTAGACCAGTAGCACTACCATTATTTAGGAAAAAAGAGGCTCTCTGCCCCGTATTTGATGCCACAACCTGTCCAGCACTACCATGCAATGATAAGAGATTCTCATAAATACTCTTTTCTGGCTCTGGCATTTGAGAACGATCTGTATATACCCTGATGGTAATATCATCTTTTGCCTCCTCTCCCTGATATATGGACTTGGCACGGATTCGATACACTCCACAGCTATCAAAGCTTACTGATGTCTCGCCCTTTGTGCTACCTAGGCTACGTGGGAGTGACTCTAAACTACTTGCACACCCCGCATACTTCCCCACACGTTGAACTGTCCAGTCAATGGATTGGTTAGATAGGACATCACCACTCGAAAGTGCAGTGGTCGCCCTTACTGTAATACGGCTTGATCCCTGTACCCATGGTATATAGGTATACCCTCCAGTTGTTTCTGGTGACTTGATTTCAAGTGCTAACGTATACTTTTCACCTATGGTCACACTTCGTGTCCCTGTGTACATGGTCTTTGTTTCACCCGTATCAATATCCTTAATCGTTGCCCCTGCCTTCAGTGTATATGTTTCACCTGGATTGCCATAGTTATCTATGTAAAGGGACCGCGCACTGGTAGATGAAACCTCTGCACCAAGCTTTACACCATCTATCTCGTAAAACCACTGTACTTCCACCGCATCATTAGGATGATCTTGGTCCTGTAAACCAATAATTTTTAGCGGTAGGGTAAACGGAGTTTTCAGTACTCCAGTGGGGTATGAAGCTATAAAGCTTTGGTATGTAGGTAATTTATTTTCAAGATATACATACACTACGTCCTCTGAGACCTTTGGTGTCCCTTCCTTGAGCTCCGTAAGTTGTAACTTGACAGGAGTACATGTAGAACTACTAGAAGTTATGCCAGTAAACCTTTTAGACACTCGAAAGCTACTACTTGAAACTTGTGTACCATCAATGGTCCAGAGATAAGATAACCCCTTACTTGAAGCATTGATACCTTGACCAAAGACAGAGGTACTATTGCTAGCATCAAAGTTATATGTTTCTGTCGTAGACAATACATATGCTTCCTTTGGACTACCGCCAACAATACATTTTCCACTAGTGGCAGTTAACATATTGTTACTTCCAAAGACACTTATACCTGACTGCGGCACATCTGAAGCAAAGACAGAAATGGTCTTTGGCACTCGCATAGCCACAGTACTTGGCTTATCTACTCCATAAAATTCGAACTGTAACGTATGCTGCCCAGCATCACGTAGTTGTAGAGTATGGGTAGCGGTCTGGTCTGGATTTCCAGTAGGTCTCAAGGATGCAAGTATCAGTCCACCATCTTTTATATCTACCTTGGAGATATTTTTTCCTGTGATCTCTAGCTTGATAGACTCATCAACTGTAGTGGAAGTAAGTACATTTCCTGTGGCGTTATTTTTTAAATTAATTTGATATTGTAAGGTATTTTCCACATTGAGAGACCGGCTTGATGTGGTTGTCTCACCGTAGGTACCCCTTGCTGTGACTTTTACCTGATAGTTACCAGCCTTACTAAAAGTGAGCTTTTTTAGACGTCTACCATCTTGCTCAGTCCAGCTAGATTGGATCAAGCCAGAGTCAACCGGAGAGGTGGTAACAATAATATTTCCTGTCTCAACATTGGTGCTAGTATCTACTAGCTCAAACACATTGCCTCCATCACTAGAGGGAAGAAGCTCAAAGTGAACCTGCGGAGCTTCTGGCAATACAGTACGGGTTTCAGATACTTCTGTAGTACCCGCTCCAAATGTATTTACCAGTGTAAAGAGATATGTCCCGTCCTTATCAACAAGATAATCAAAAGACTCTTGCCCACGCGTAAGTGCCTTGGAGCTCAGTTGCTCTTTACTCCCATCATCCCTTACACGAGCGATTTCCACACGTTTTGCTGTGAGGTTACTATTTTCTGAAAATGTAGGTCTTGTAACGATACTATAGACATTCCCAACAGTGCTCGCACCTCTTGGACTGATACTGAGAGCAGTACCATCTCCAACAACTTGCACCTTAAAGTTTAATGTAGCAAGTGTCCTAGAGAGTTGGTAATCTCTTATTGACACACGAACATCGTAAAACCCTGCTTTTTGAAAGGATAACGTAGGCGTAACCTTATAAGGAACTACTCCACCTTGAGTATCTGTAGTTGACCCATCACGAGCTATAGCACCGTCCACAAAACGTACCACCCCATCCTGTATACCAGGAGATGTAAACTCAATCAAAGTAGGTGCAATATTGCTGTAATATTTTAATTCCACTGGCATAGAAACTTCACCATCACCCACTTGAGCAAGTGTGATGTAATCTCCAGAGAATACCTGTCTTTTCTCTGACCCTGCACCATCTGGAACCGTCGCCTCCAGGTGCACATTAGCCAGTGCTGACTGAGCAAAGAGACTAGGCGTTGCCTGGTTGAGAAGATGAATACTATTGGTACCAAATCTACTACCTTACCATCTGTTGTTACTCCTGCAATATCATCAATGATGTATTGAGAAGTCCCATTTGGGATACGCACAGAAAAACTTGTACCGTTTTCTGCTTCTCTTGCAATGAGCTCTCCATCAGATCTCTTGATCTCGTGGAGTACCTTTGCAAAACGTGCACTGTCTCTTGTGTTTGCGTCGTTGATGGTCAAGGTAACCTCACTATCAGTATTGAGATACCCTGGGTTAAGTTGCACCGTACCACCTGTGGTAAACGTTCGTTTTTCTGAACCCTGTGCCTTGTCTTGGATATCAAAGTATGAGAGCTCTCTATTATACCCTCCCTCCTGTACAGTATTACCCCAAGTACTCACTTTTCCAGTAATAATACTCTTGTAATCCGCAAAAGGTAAACCGGGTATATATACTGGAACCTTCTCCTCCCCTTCTTTTCTAATCACCACAGCAAAGTGACTTATTTCACCTTGCTCATTTTGAATGTGAATAATATTTGGTGTATCAACCCCTTCTTTCAAATCGAGTGTAGACAGATCAAAATAAAGACCAGCCTCCTTTGTTTTAGGGTGTACGCCTTTTTGAGCAGTGATTGTCTTAGCAAAGTTTGACTTAATCTTGTCATACGAAGTAGAAACCCATACCGTAACTTTTTCCGATACATTTGTTGCTCCTGATATAAATAACCCAAAACGTTCTCCCTTTATTTTTTTCCACTCCTCCTTAAGTACGTCCAACGCTTGCCCCCTTGTCACGGAATACACCAAATCCTCTGCAAGAATAGAGAGGCTATCTAGTGGTCTGTAATCTGAGACATACTGTTGTACCTTTTTGGTTATTTCTTCATATTGGGCTTTGTATTGTAACTCTGGACGAACATATGCTGAATAGTCTTGATTTTGATTGACCTGATTTGCAGTACCACGTAATAAGTTAATGCCATTATCTCGCTCAAGCTCAGATATAGTAGCTACTTGATTATCATTTCTTTGTAGGCGGTCGCCACCCACAGCATTAATGATAGTAGTCACTATCGCGTAAGATAATAGAATCACGGCAAATCCAATACCAATATTTATAATAGTAGCAATCACTTTCTTTCTTCGCTCCTCATCTCCACGGGAGGTAATCAATAGTATTCCCTCTAGTATAATAAAGGCTACTGCAACAAAACCTAACAAAAGAAATACTGAATTCACAATATTGGTCACGAGAAACAGTAAGTTACCTCCTCCTGCAGCATTTCTACCAGAAAGAATACCAAGCTGTCCCTCATCAATACCACTATTTTCATTAATCAGCCCTTCTGTACTTAAACCTTTAAGACAAGATAGCTTACTACCCTCTTCACATGAAGCACTAGCCGCGATGTTTGCTGACAGCGCAAAGTCTACAATACCCTCATCATCCAAAGTATATGACTCTAAGTCATGAATAATCGTCTCATTGCCAATGATGATTGTTTCTCCCTCCAAAACAAGTCCTACCTCAAAATATGAAGCATCATTTTTCCTAGCAAGTTCCAAAGTAGAAACGTCACCATATATTGCCCCCATAAAGGCTACAATTGTCCCCTGTCCTTCTATATCTAGTGAAACCTGTTCACCTCCCACAGGCGTAAATCCCCCCTCTGTTTCACTACCATCAACTGCATATGCCTTTACTGAAGAGAGTGGGAGCGTGGTATCATAGTGAAATGATACGCTACTATCTGTGATCTCAAATGCATGCAATGGCTCTAGCTCACCCTCATGGGCAAAGCCATAGGGAATAATAGGACCACATAAAAGTGCAAATAAGAGA
>JBBKXV010000158.1:0-3215 GCA_037969665.1 Candidatus Altimarinota bacterium | reverse complement strand
TCTACAGCAAGACCAAGAGCTGACATTTACCCTAGCATCACTTCAAGTAGAAGGAATACAAACCCTCCTCAATGTATATGGTACTGAAAAAATACTCAGCACCATGAAAGAACTAGATAGCACAAATGGCACAATGATCACCACATATGACCTCGTAAAAGCCATGGAGCCTGATAAAAAGAACCGATCACTCCTCTTTGAGCAGATGCACTCAGATATCAAAAAACTCAGCAACCATATCAACGAAGACGAAGACACTGATGATACAGGAGAATACTTCACCGCAGTGTGGGGTGGAAAACACAACTTCACCAACGCAGCAGAGGCAGCCATAGCAAACATGCAATCCATGGACAGCATCTTGAGCAAACTACCCTTTGCAAAGAGTACCTCCATGCTACGTCACAAGCTAGGACACCTCACGAGCACTATCTTTCGGTCCGAAAACCAGGAGCAAGAGATCAAGAAACAGCTCAGTGAAGTACAAGGCAACACCCTCACTCTCATGGAAGCACGAGATACAAACAGCATAGCTAGAAACGAAAAAATACGCAATCAAGCAGATCAACTCGCAAAGGAAGCACAGCAAGAAATAACACTCATCGAGCAACAGCACAATACAGAGCTAGAACAATGGAGGTCAAAGGTAATGGAGGACCTCAATGCAGTGAGTAGCATTGGCACCGCCAGCAAGGAGATGCAGCTTGCTCTAAGCAATGCGCTCTCAAGTGTAGAAAAAGAAATCTACGACAAATCACAACTCACTGAGCGCGAGATAGAAAAAGATACCTTACCACTCAAAAACCTACTCAAGCAGCTATCACATGTGAGCAGATCTTACTAAGACCAAAAGATAGATACTTACAGTAAAAAGGCTATACTCCCACCAGAGTATAGCCTTTTTCATACCAAGTGGTACAGACGACTCTTTACAGGTATCCTCTTTATGCTCCTTGGTGGAGGGAATCATCACACTCAAACAATTGTTTAAATAGTGCCTAACGCAACCTCTCGCGAAATACATCCAACATCGCCTCCACATCATCAGCACTTCCCTCCACCACATACTTCCCCCAGATCATCTTACACAAGTCATCACAGGCACGCATCAGGGGAACATAGAGCATCCTTGACTCACTCGCATCACGAGGAAGCTTGACTACATTGGACACCACCTCCTCTGGCAAATATGCACCCAAAAAACCGAGATCACCCCACGTACCATCTGCATTGAGAGATACTATTGCCAGCTCGTGAGGACCAGTGCGAGGACCAGACCTCAAGCAGGGGATCAAACCCATCACACCCTGAGCAATAAGAGTCGCAATACGTTCCTCATCTGCAGCTGTCACACAACTCTTTGCTAGATCATGTAATGCTGGAGGTGAAGTATCCTGGGCCATCACCTCATCACAATAAGACGAAAGAGATAGCCTCTCTATAGACTTCGGAGCAGCGTACACCACACCATCCAACATGGCATCTTTTTTTCTCCTTGCCTCCAGAGAAACAGCCCTTCCAAAAGACAACAGCCCTCCCTCACCTATATGATTATATTGCTCGTTCATACTGCAGTATTATGTATAGTGTATATCATCAAACGTACCACCATCAATAAAAAGATCAAACAAATCTTCCTCAGGAACATTGTCATCATCCAGATAAAATAACCCTCGCGAGATGGTGGCACTCCTTTCATTATCATAGATATATGGCTCCATAGGGGTAGTCCAGCCTTCTATTTGTTGATTGAGCTCACCTAAAAAACTATCTGAATACTTCTCCAGACCTAGTTTTTCTTGGATACGCATTCCCATGGAGGTAATCTCATGAAACACCCTCCCCAAGGCAAACCAATCCATCTCCTGCATCAAAGTGATCTCACCACTATTGATCACCTCATCCATCACCTTGGTAAAGCCATAGCCGGAGGTCAACCCCACACGCGAAGCTATGTCTTGTTTATCTATAACATCTTTTTGCACCATCCCACCTAGATCCATAAACTTTGGTCGACTATCCTCGATACTGAGACCAATATTATGTGGCTTGATATCTCCATGTGCATACCCCATCCCATGGATATACCGTAGCCCTTTTTCTAGATCATCAAACAACTGGCCCAAGGTATCTTCATCAAAAAAGTATTGAATATCCTCGAGCTCATGATCCTCATATTGGTCCACAAGAAATGCCTCAGCATATCTATCTAGTGGCTCTAGTTGCTCCATGGCAAGGTACGTCGCTCCGTAGCTTACCCCCTCAAACCCTACAAGATACTTGGCAGCATCCTTATGTTGTTGAAAATCTAACAAGACCGCTAACTCATTGAGTAGTGCATTGTATCCGTCCTCATTGGCACGCTTTACCACCACCTCTTGGATATCATCCTTGCGGTATACCGTAGCTAAAAATACCTCACCAAAACCACCCTGCCCCAAAAAGTCTCGTGATCCCTCTGCAAACCCTGCAGATCTCTCGTAGTATGCACGCACCACCTTCGTATCACTTCCCTTGATAGGTACCATCTTGAGAACAGCAAAGTCTTCCAACATAGCACTGAGGTAGGTATCTGCAACTCCTTGCACCTCCAAACGTCCCATCTCATCACACAGATTGCCCTTCTCTGACGCATGCATGAGGTGACCCCATAAAGCATGATACATATACAGAGGTAGATCAGTGACCATGCTATCTACAAAGTGCTCAACTTTTCCGTACTCCTGCCCCACATACATCCCATACCCTGGACGAGTCATATCATGGAGAGCCTCCTCATAACACGCTCTGAGGTGATCACCAATATTCACTTCCAAAACATACTCACCCATTATCACCTGTAGAGTCTTTCCGCTCACCTGGGCTATAGCCTCCTGTAGACTATTCCTTGCAGTGTTCATCTCACTGGCAGTAGGAGTTTGCACTTGATTATGATGACTACGAATGACATTTTCATAATCCCAATATGACTCTGTTTTATGCCCCACCTTTTGGGTAACACGTTGCATTTTATCCTGAAAATACGCAAGCATAGTCACTTTATCAAGCCGTGTAGGACCACCGATACGCATTATCTTTTTTGCTCTATTCTGCTCTTTTGGTTGGTGGGAAAGGAGTGAGGACATATGAATCCATAAACAAAGTATCATAGTAGTATACTACAAAACTATATTAGTTTACAATGTTATCTCAGTTTTACAAGTTTGCCTCTACGT
>JBBKXV010000157.1:0-5594 GCA_037969665.1 Candidatus Altimarinota bacterium | reverse complement strand
TGATATCTCCATTAGCATCAGTAATTACCTCTGTAGTCACAGAGCTTCCATTTGGATCTGTAACAGTTGTAGTCGTTGTGGTTGTCCCATCTGGGTTTGTGGTTGTTTCTACTGTAGTGGTGACTCCAGTGTCTGGGTCTGTTGTGGTGGTTGTAGTAGTAATTGTCCCATCTGGAGCTACTGGAACTGCCACAGATACTGCTATATTTTGATCATCCATACCATCGTAATATGGGTAGTTTGCACTAGCGGCGAGATTGGAGAGATCAAGAAAACGCCCACTCGTCACATTTACCGCAGTGTTTACACTGGTAGCTTGCCCTACTGGCAAGAACCTCAATGTAAAGAGTGGATTATTGACGTTATCAGAAAAATACGTAGCTGGTCTATCTATAGAAAAGCGTAGCTCACCAGTTTCCGCTCCTCCTGCATCCCTTGTCACCGATGTAATCACAGTGTCCATGATCACTCCCGTAGGAGAAATAATGTACCCCATATCATTTTCATCTGCCTGCAACTGCAATGCTGCAGCGTCATACGTCAGTACTCCACTAAGAGAGTTTGCCTGTAGATTTGTTCGATTAGTACGTGTATGCACCTCTACTCGGATATCCTGAGTACCAGAAGTTACATCCTCAAAGATACGAGCATCATACTCAAGGACCATACCCTCGCTAGCACGTAAGCGAAGACCGCCGTTGCCGTCATCTTGGTCATAGCCGATATAAAGACCTGTCTCCTGCTCCGTATATGGAGCATTACCTCCTATAAGGTTGGACATAAGAAACTGACTTCGTGATGCGGTGTACCCTAAGATAAGCAGCATAGCCGCTCCGAGTACGGTCCAGAACACATGATTCATGGTGAGCTTTTTCATGTTGGATATTGTGTAATAAAAAAAGATACAATACGTATGATCCCTCTTGTAAATTGAGTAATCATAGTATTGTATCATGTAGAGAAACCCGGGGGCAAGTGTTTGAGTTTACAGAACTGTAAACCATTTCATTTATCTATAAACTTTCAAGGATTCCTTCATACACCTGTTCCTCCCCTTGTCCCTTAAGCTTTTCAAGTAACTCTAGCCTCAACTCATAGGATGAAACACTTTGCTGCCCTTCCATTGATCGTAGTCTATCCCTAGGTGTTAGCTCTTTGTGTGTACATTTATCATACCATCTTTGCCATGTGGACTCACTGCATCCACGTAGTGATGTTAGCAGTGCTCGCTGGAGAACCAAGGATGCTGATACAACATAATCCTCATCAAAGGCCATGTTTCTTACTGTTTCAGCAACGATACCATCCACCCCCATGGTTGAGAGTATCAGGTAACTTATCATAGAAGAAGCAGCTTTGTAATCATTGTAATACATACGACGTAGTTCATCAGCCTCTATAGTGCCATCACCACGCAAGGTTAAGATAAGCAATGCTGCTTGCGCCCGCTCTAGTATAGCAAGCACCTCTGGTGGCATGGTGGACATATACATATGAGTGATATGCCCCTGTTGCACCTTATCCTTTGTAAAAATCTCAGAATAAATATTATGTTTATGACTCGCAGACTCACCCTGGAGTGAGTAGGTATAAAGAAAAAACATTTCTACCTGAGCCATGACATGAGTCCAAAGGTCACTCTGTATATGATACCCCTTGTTTGTTCGATAGTCTTCAAATGCAGGGAACGTAAGACTTGATAATACGTCGTAATGTTCTTGCTGCAAGGAGGTGAGGTAGCCTTTCTTTATACCTGTGATCACATCATGCAACCTATAGAGAATGTCTGTTTTTATCCGCGCATTACCCACCTCCACACTGATAGCCTTTGACTCTAGTTTTCGTGGAGAAGACATATACAGTAGCCCCTGTTCTTCAGTATACTTTTCTTCTAACATACCCACCTCTTCACGCATTTGAGCCAATAATTGTAGTGGCTCATGTCCATCCCGTAGCTCCAGAATGTATGAAAATATTTCCTCCTTAAGGTGAAGTGCGTCATCGCCAGCACCCTCTACCTTGTGGTCAGCCATGGTAAACAATAACTCACAAAGACTGCGGAGATCCTGAGGAATAGACAGAATCCGCCCTTCCACAACATCCATCATCCGAAATACCCCTTTTCTATCCTCCACCTTTGGAACACGGACCGTACCTTTTTTACGAGTTTCCTTGATGTATTCAAAACGCTCTCGAAACTTTTTCAGGTCAATAGCCTCAAGGAGACCGTACCTCTCAACTATCACCTCCTCCGGCATTTTTTCACCATGAAACTCCATTCGAAATTGCATACGACGGTTATAAATCTCTTGCATATATTGCACCATTGCTGAGGATGCCTTCTGAGCAATAATCAAGGCTTCTATTTCCTTTTTCTGTTGTTCAGGAAAACGATGTAACACTGACCCCAGCAATGGAGAATCAAGTGTAATATGGTGCTGCACAACCTGCTTGTATACATCATCCATTAGCGCTTTTTCTGGCCCCTTTTCTATGACGCCTTTCATCAGTTGTTTAATACTACTTACAAAGACCTTCATGCGGCCCTCCGCTTTAAATACTCCCTCAATAAATCTCACAATACTCTCTTTTTTATATCCCTCTGCTGGTGAGTAACATAACTCCACAGCTCCAAGCATCATAGACTGAATACTAGCTGCATCTTGCTGACGAGTGGCATCCCAAAGAGGCCGAACCCTATCTATAAATTCTTCTATCACCTTTAACTCCTCCACTCTTTCAGCAACCTTATTCTTTGGTAGCTTCTCCAACTGATCATATGCTCGATGTAACTCGCGTTTGATATCTCTCCACACGGGCATACTATCCATAATAGCTATATGCCCGTATGGGTTTGGTGACTCACCTATAGGGTAAGCAGCTTGCTTTTCACCTAGCTCATCCAAGCTACCCTTCACCATAGGAAGTGGACTAACAAAACTCTTGGGGTCTTTTACCTTAGGATTTAAAAACACAACATACGGCATACCGTTACTTCGATGCAAGTGTGACCGCTCATCCATCGGGTCATATGGACGATGTACTGCGGAATGCATGAGAGTATTATAAACTACATTCTTATCCCTTGCTTGAGCATACTTATTCTCTAACTCATTGTACTTTGGCAACAATGCTTCCCGATACACCTCTATAGTTTTACCTCGAATCACATCCTCCCATTTCTGACAATGGTCAAAAGCATATTGTAGTGCTTTTTCACTCACACCTTTCCATTCCTTGTGATATACATCTGACTCTATTTTCTCTATCTTGAGAAGTAGTCTATGTAGTGTGGCAGAACGCTCTTTTTGAAATGCCTTTTCCTCAGGGTCTTTTGCTGTCAACCAATACTCCTTGGCTTGATTGAACTTTTTCTCAATCTGTGACGTGAGGTCCTCATATACTTTATCAGAAACCACCTCCGCTATTGTCTCCTTTGATAATGTCATGCCATACTTACGCATCATACGGATAAGATCCTCCTCGATCTCTTTATCCCGCAGGTACTTTGGAGAAACCTCTTGAGATAACATTTCTTTCAGCTCTCTCAACTCCTCCTCCATGGTATCTAGCACTCCTCCTGCAACATACTCGAAGTCGTATCCCGTAATGACGAGTACAGTTTTATTATCTGGGTTAGAGGGTAAAGGTGTAGTAAGATTTTGTACTAGCTTTGATATTGCATGACTTAGCTGCATCACCTCTGTGTGGCTTTTGCCTTCCTCCATGCGCCTTTGAGTACCAAGAAAAGCCAATGCCTCCTGTACTGGCAGCTCCTTGAGATAATACCCATATTCTTTACAGAGTTCTTTCAGACTACTATATACCCTATCCTTACTAAACATCACCCCTGGCAATCCAGCTGCCATGAGTGCAGATAACTGGCGCTTTACCATAGTATTGTGAGCCCTGGATTGGGACTCATCAGCACTCACCATAAATGCTGGCGTAATCAACTTTTGCCTTCCCTCTGGATAGTATGGCAAATAGTATCCATATTCACTTTTATACACACTCTGTGGTGGATCTTGATGTTCGATATGCTCTGGTAGAGTATTCATCTTAATTCTTGTGGTTTTATAATAGAAACAAACATGTGAGTATGTAGCACATATACAATGGATAAACAACAATAAACTACTAAAACAGTTACTTTAGAGTACTGATAGTAACCGACCTGAAGAAGCCCATAGGTTTTCTGAGTATATCCTAGTATTCCTATGATCTCAACTGCACCGTATCCTCACACACCGGAGAAAGGATAGAGCACATCAATTCCAACCGCGCTCTGTAAGCTCAGCGTGGTCAAGCCCAAGAAAATGCCCGATTTCATGCATCACCGTCTTTTTAACTATAGCAAAAAGCCTCCCCTCATCCTTATGCCCCTCTTCTAAAAGCGGACGAGCATAGATAATAATGGCAGATGGCGCACTATCCCTCCCATCTCCTAGATTGAGAGGCACACCAAAGAACTCACCATATTTATTGTGCTCTGCACTATCCCAAGAAACACGGATAGGAACTGATTGAAGCACCTCTAGAAATGCTGGAGAGGCTTCTGATCGAATATGCTCTAGTACGGACTCTACTATGCGTTCTACATGTTGGAGGAGCCCTTCGTGATGTTGCATCATTACTTGTAGAAAATATACCTATGTATTGTACCAGTTGTACACTAGCCGATGCAACTATCTCAAAGTAAGATCAATATACTCCTCATGCCTGAAAAAACTTAGACACTCAAAAACTGCCTTGAAGATCTATTTGATGACATACATATATGCTGTGGTGACCCCACGGAGAATCGAACTCCGGTTCCCGCCGTGAGAGGGCGGTGTCCTAACCGCTAGACGATGGGGCCATCTAACACAAGCTACTTTACGAAATGTGACAAAAAGTGCAAGGGTTTTTTGATAACTCCAACAGTATTGAGACAATATTTTCTCCCTACTCTATCTGCTTTTTATACCGCTCAAAAAGGAGCGCCCAAGCCGCAGTGAGAAAGACATCGATGATGGCATTGATATAAGACACCAAGAGTAATAAGGCAACTCCTAGTAACACTGCAATAACCACCAGTATTGTGGATACAATGGTGGATGCGATGAGGCTACCTAGAAAAATGATCAATGCAGGTATACCAAAGGTGATCAAGGTATTAAAGATCACTCTGAGTCCAATAAGTAAGATCAAAAATAAGATATGCAGCACTTGCTCCAAATTGATAAACACTAGATGGATACTCTTTCCTATAGCGGGAATAACTCGTTCATCCTCAAGGAAAATAAAGAATTCTGTAAAGATAAAAAAGACGGTCACCAGTAAGTTGACGGTAAACCACAACCCCAGCGGTATAAGTGTCACACTTATCATTTCTGGGACAAATGTACGAATAAGCCAATAGGTCAAAAACACCCACGTGAGTCTAAAGGGTGAGAAGAGTGCTTTGTACTCAAAGAGTGGTAAAAAATACTTTGTCCCCTCAGCGATACCCATTCTAAACCGCTCCTCATCTCCCTTTATTGCGTGAGGAAGTATTTTAATCAACCCTCCGTGAAAATATACGGGCAGAAATATGTAGCCAACGGTAAATA
>JBBKXV010000156.1:0-4242 GCA_037969665.1 Candidatus Altimarinota bacterium | reverse complement strand
TACTATCCTCCAAATATGAAACATCTTTTTAACAGTGTTTCCAAGGAACAGGAACACTATCTTGCGGCTGGACTCACTCATGATTATTTTTCTAGAATTCGTAGTGCTGATGCAGTATTTATTTTTAATAAAGGTGGTTATGGAGGCTGTAGTGTAAGTTTGGAGCTTGGTTTTGCTACTGCACTTGGGAAGTCAATATATAGCCTAGAGTATGATGAAGAGGCTTGCAGGCAAGTGCTTATACATAAAGTTTGTGAAACACCAGCTGCACTTATGGCCGAGTTAGCTTAAATATGCATACTGCAGATTTCACCCGCGACATTTCTGCATAATCGTAAGGTCCTTCAAGAGAGAGGAAGTCACGCTGATGTCTGGCCTGTGCTTACCTCAAATGCTCCTCATCATTGAATATATGGAATAGCCTCTAGTTGTTAGGAGAGCTCCGTAATAGAGCGCTACACTGTGTAAAGTAACCGGAGAGGCTAGATAGCTCAGGTAGACCCCTTCTAAACCTATTTGAGTAGAAGCTGTCAGTAGATGTAACTCGGAAAATGGTAAGGTATTAGTTACACCCCACAAACACAGTTGCATCAGTAGTATCCATTTTTATCTTTGTGGCTAGATAGCTATGTATGAGCATGCCTGGAGATGCTGAAGTAGTACTTGGCTCTTTTACCTCTGGAAAGGGAAGCCCTGGAAAGATAATACGCTCTCCCTTGCGCTTAAAGACTAGGTCGCCAGCAGCAGGCCTCCAGGTATGGTCATGGGTGAAAACAAAAGTGTAGCGGCGCATGAGTGTGTCAAATACCCCTACATTGCGCAGTTCTTCATGCTCCCAGATATGATCTTTTTCAGCTTCAGTAAGTACCCGAACCTCTTTGACCCCCTTGAGAGACGCCAGTCCTTGTACAATTCGTTTTATCTTATCTTGTTGACTTGGCATCTTATGAGACTCTTTTCCATGGGTAAACTCCTCGTAAGTCATGGCAAGCATTCTTTTCTCTGGAGGGAGGGATATAACGTAGTTGATAAAGCCTTTGATGCGCTCAGGGTAGGGGATATACTCTGCCATTAACCCTTCTGCCCCTACCTCTTCATCACCACCAATACCAGATCGCCCAAAAAACGTCCCATACCCTAGTAGTCGACCAAGGAGGGAGTTAAAGGAAAAGGCAGTGTCACGAAGCCTATGGTAGTAAAGGTCAATGGCATACTTGCTAATGATGCTATGATTAATCTCGAGATGTATCCTATGGCTTGTGACATAGAGCGCAGAACCTTTCCACAGCTTATAGTATATCCATAGGTAGATGATGAGGAATAATACGATTGTAGTGAGTGATGCAGTGGTGATCACTATAGGAAGCATACCATTCAGTGAGGCATAGCTAATGATAGCAATAAACACGAGAGAGAAGAGGCTGGTTAAGTAGATTTTTTTAACATAAAGCATCCAGTGTATCTGAATTTTTGCGAGGGTATTTTCGAGAGAGTACATGATGGTCAGTGAGGTGTATGTAGAAAATCATACGAAGGATTGTATGGAAAAAGTATAACAAAGTTTTCACAGAAAGTATATTGTATGAATGTCTAGAGAGTACGTAGCACATTTTACGTGATCTGCTACACTGTATCTACTATATTGTTATATCATTGTATGAATCAAATAGAGGCGATGAACTGGAGATATGCCACAAAGAAATTTGATAGTACCCAACACATATCTCAAGAGCAACTTGAGACGTTATTGGAAGTACTGCGGCTTTCGCCATCATCTTTTGGATTACAGCCTTGGAAGTTTATTGTTATCTCAAAGAAAGAGTTACAGCAACAATTACTGCCATACTCTTTTCATCAGACACAGGTGGTTGATTGTTCACACTTGATTGTGATGGCTGCAAAAAATAGCATGGATGCGGAATATATACAGTCTTATCTTCAAGATACTGTCAGTACACGTGGTGTTGAGGAAGAGACCTTGGAAGGATATAAAAATATGCTTTTAGGTTTTGTGGAAAGGATGAATGATGATGCTATAAGGGCTTGGGGAGATAAACAAGTCTATATAGCGCTAGGAAATCTCATGACAGCTGCTGCCAATATGCGTATTGATAGCTGCCCCATGGAGGGGTTTGATAAAGTTGAGTATGATAATATCCTTGGCTTAGAAGAGCAGGGGTATCACTCTGTTGTACTATGTCCTGTTGGCTTTCGTGCAGAGGATGATAAGTATGCTCACGCAAAAAAGGTACGTTTTTCTAAAGTGAAGGTGGTTGAGATTATTGAGTAAGGATAAACCCTCCACCAAGGGCAGGAGGAGTATTTCATTGGAAATGACGTAATAGGAGGTGCGTATGCAACTAGCTATCATGGATATTGTGATGGTGCCCAGGAGAAGACTCGAACTTCCACGATCATAATGATCACAGCCACCTCAAGGCTGCGTGTATACCAATTTCACCACCTGGGCATATGTACAGATTGTACGATAGCTATGATAGGAAAATAGAAGAGGAAAGCAAGGATATTTATTGAAAAGGTTATGAATACTTTTGCATATTATGCTTCATAGCAAAATAGCATTTGTAGCAGTATTGACTACTGCTCCTTAGCAGCTCCCAGTGTTACCTGTATGCTACGTGTCTTATTGTCTTGGAGTATGGTTAGCTCCACAGTATCTTGGGCGTGTTTCTGAGAAATAGCTTGTGCGAGTGTGGTCGTGCTTGAAAGTTTTTGTTGGTCTACTGTAATAATAATATCTCCTGCTTTAAGTCCTGCTTGCTCTGCGGGTGACCCCTTTGCAATGGCTGGGATGCCTTGCTCATAGTCATTGTAGAGGAGGGCACCATGGTCCAGAGGGAGCTGGAGGCGGCGTGCAAGATCAGGTGTTATTTCTTTACTATTCACCCCCAAATATCCAGGAGTTATCGTGGCTTCTGGGATGTTATTATTTGCTGTAGTTTCTGTTTCATCACGCTGTTTTCCCAGTATAACTACAATCTGTTGTTCCTGGGCGTCACGGAGAATTGTCAGCGTTACTTGATCTTCCGGTAAAAACTTTCTCAAGAGTTCCTTGAGACCATTCTTTTCGGTAATTTTCTCTCCATTAATTTCTAGGATAATATCTCCTCCCTTGATTCCAGCCTTTTCTGCAGGACCATCTTGTACAATACTAGCACTCTTTCCATCAATATCTTCTTGCAGGAGGGCACCATAATCTCTAGGTAGATCAAACTGCTTGGCGAGCTCAGGAGAGTTGAGTCTATAGACGACACCTAAAAATGGTCTTGTAATAGTTCCGTACTTTTCAATACTACGAAGGACAAAGTCCACTTCAGAAACAGGTATGGCAAATCCAATACCATTTGCACTTTGTGCTATGGCTGTATTGACACCAACTACCTCACCAGCTAGTGAGAGTAGTGGCCCCCCACTATTTCCTGGATTGATGGCAGCATCGGTTTGGAGGAGATCTGACAGCTGTTCGCCACTTGCTCCATCTGAGGCCACAATACTGCGCCCCTTGGCACTAATCACGCCAGTAGTTACTGTGTTGTTAAATTCACCCAGGGCATTTCCAATAGCAACCACAAGTTGTCCCACTTGGGTTGTACTATCCTCAGCGAGTGGAAGAGCTATAAGGTCCTCAGGTAGAGGTGAATCACTTGATGCACCCTTCATTTGTAATACTGCCAGGTCATTGGAAGGGTCTCTACTAACAACATCAGCAGGATACTCTTCACCATTTTGTAGAATTACGGTGTACTGGGCATCTTCGTCAGATGCCACATGTTTATTGGTGATTACCGTACCAGTAGTACTGACAATAAATCCTGTTCCCCCAGCAATTTGTCTCGTTTCTGTTTCGGACCTTGGTTCTGACTGTTGTTGATTGGGAGTTTGCTGAAAGGGATTGAAAGGATCACCTCCAAAAGGGTCAAAGAAAAAGAGATGTTGTGGAGTGTTTTGGTACCGTGTGAGCTCTTTTGTCACCACAATGCTTACCACTGAAGGGCTAGCTGCTTTTGCTACGTCGATGATAGCTGACTGGTGTATCTTTTCTGTGATAATTTCTGGTTGGCTGGTGATGGTAGCCCCGCTTGAATGTATTGGTGAAAAACTATTTGCTTGATACAAGGTATTGCTGAGAGTTCCTCCTATAAATCCGGAAAGAAGTGATGCAAGTAATGCAATACTAGTTGTTGTTTTGGTTAATTCCATGAGTAGAGTATGAAATATGAT
>JBBKXV010000155.1:0-1274 GCA_037969665.1 Candidatus Altimarinota bacterium | reverse complement strand
GTAGGAAGCATCTTTTAAGGAAATATTTCCTTTCTTAATCTCCCACACTGTACCAATGCAACGAATATCCTCCCCCTCAACAACAACCCCAGAGCCATCGTTACAAGCATAGATCACTTTTCCACTATCTATTGAATATCGTTGTAATCGCTCTGTGATTTCAGTACTGCCATCAAAATGAGGATAGAACTCAGCATCATGCAATGCCAAGGCAGAAAAGTCCTCCAGCCCAACGTCGTTTTCATCTCCGCCGATATCCTGATCGATGGCAGCAATATCTATGGTATTAGACATGATAATACTACCAGCGGAAACTCCAATGAGGATGCCTCCATTGGCTACATACTTCTGTAGTACTGGTAAAAACTCACGCTGTTTCAAAAGACTTACAAAGGTAAAGGTATTACCTCCAGCAAGAAATATAGCATCACATGATAATAACTCTGAAATATGTTTCTTGTTGTACTCTTCATCAAGATCAAAGTAGACCATCTCTGAGATACCAAACTGGGTATACCATTCCAGCTTTTGATTAAAAAACTTGCGCGTCCGGTCAGACTGTGAGGGGATGTACCCAATACTTGGCTGAGAAGTCTGCAACTTTTCAAACAGTAACTGATCAAGCTCAGTATGCCCATCTATCTGATCACTGTGGAGAATGAGTGTTTTCATGGTACGTAAAAAGTTATACTTCCAAAAGTACGTTCAACTTTTCAAACATCCCCTTCCACCCTGCGATCATGCTCTCTTCCATGGCATCATCATAGTCGCATTCACCTACCATGGTTAGTTTTGTAGTGTGACCATCCTCCTCAAAATGAAATTCAACAAGAGTTTCTACGATTTCATCTCTAGGTATACCCAAATAAGATGGTGGTACGGGATTACCCTCAGCATCTGTGAAGGTATCTAGGTATGATAGAAAGGATGGTTTGTTGAGTGATTGGTAGACACCTCTTCCCCAATACTCTTTTCCGCCTTTTCCTTTAAAACAGTATCGGAATACTCCATTTTCTTGGAGATCAATGGAGGCATGAGAACATGTCATTTGCTCTGGAGACCACCATTGCTTGAGTATGTCTGCATTGGTAAATGCCTCCCAGACTTTTGTTGTTGGAGCAGATACGGTGTGTTTGATGGTTAGTTTTTTCATGGTGTGGTAAGAGTTATATTATTCTTTTGATATATTGTTTGTGTACTTGTTCCACCTTTCTCATACTACAGTGCTCTCTGAGCCCTTTTTAGATAAGCGATATGGTCACGTTCTACTCACC
>JBBKXV010000154.1:0-1707 GCA_037969665.1 Candidatus Altimarinota bacterium | reverse complement strand
TTTATCATTTTTGGTAGTGTTGTGCTTAACAGCTATCGGTGATTTTTTAGCAGTGTGTATTTTCAATGTTGAGATTTGTTGCCAAGGGCGGAGATCCAGTTCTAGATTTCATGAGATCTGTTGCTTGTTATCAAATATGTTGCTCCATTTTCGTCATAAAATCCATTTAGTAGTTCCGATTTTTATGTTTTCAGCGTGAATTTGCGTGATTTATAAAGAGATGGACATAGGAATAGTATATCAGCCGATACACGACCTCACCCTAGCTGTACTTTTCTATCCTTTGGTATTCCTCTTAGGCTAATTTTTGCTGGCGATCCTCTGATTGGCGGAAATTTCTTAGTGATGATCATCTCGCCTATTTTGCAACAAGGACAGATATAGGGATCAACACCAGAGGTATGAATGATCAACTCACGAGTCGTCATTTCTTTAATGGGTGGCGGCGGATCAACACCCAGACTTTTCCTGGCTATGGCCAAATCTTTGTTTTTAGACCGGGAAGAAAGAAAGCCAATATGCCTGATTTTCACAAACCCCCTGGGCAATATATGCTCCGCAAACAACTTCAAGAAGTCTTCTCCAGTGATCGTCTTTACTTCAGATTTTCCTGCTTTTCTATCTAGATATCTAAATGTCACATGAGTCTGCGATATAGCAATAATCCGATGATTACTGATACATATTTTGTGAGTGTATCTACCAAGGTATTCAATTACTTTGTCAGGCCCACCAAATGCCTTTTTAGCATAGACAACCCACTCTTTAGAGTACAGCCTATTTTTTACGGACCGATATTGTTCATCCATTTGCGGAGTGAGTATAAGGTTTCCTTGCTTGTACTCATTGTGTAAGGCGGCAAGTAATTTCCCTCTGAAGAGCCTAGACATGGCCTTGACAGGAAACAAGAAATCACCTTTTAATTTAGAATGTCTCCACTGTCCAGTCTCGTCAATCCCTCCAGCAGGTACGATACAATGTATATGAGGATGATAGGTCATCTGCTGGGTCCATGTATGCTGTAGTAGAATAGCTCCAATCTTTCCATTGATACCATGTTTGGGATCTTTTCCAAATGTCTGCAGTGTATCTTTTACACATCGCATTAGTAAAGTGTAAAGCTTCCTTTTATTATATCTGAAGTATGGATACAGCTCACTAGGCACAGTGAACACACAGTGGAAATATTTCACTGGCAGCAAGTCTTGTTGTCGCTTTACGATCCACTTTTGCTTATAGACACCTTGACAAGATGGACAGTTTCTATTACCGCAGCTATTGTAGTGAACCTTGGTGTGACTACAGTGATTGCATCGCTCTTTATGTCCACCAAGGGCAGATGTCTTGCAAATACTCATCAGCTTGAGTATTGATCTTTGATGCCCAGAAAGGCTGTTGGATATTTCTAAGCTAGGAAGAAACCGCTGAATGACAGTAGCTATACTATGATTTCTGACTATCGTCATCCTCCCAGACATCTAGTGGACTAAAATCTGGGACTAGCGGTGTCTCACTCACCTGGAGATAGATCAAGGTAGTCTGCAAGGAACTGTGGCCGAGTAACATTTGTAATCGCTTAATGTACATGCCGTGCTCTAAGCAGTGTGTAGCAAAACAGTGACGAAGAACATGCATTGTACATTCTCTGGTGATACCGCTTCGTTTTCTTGCATCTTCTAAGGCATGTCGAACTGCTCCTTCGCTCAA
>JBBKXV010000153.1:0-3749 GCA_037969665.1 Candidatus Altimarinota bacterium | reverse complement strand
GCACTACAGCAATACTGCCAACAACATAGTATTAACCACACTACTTGTGATAAATCTCAATGTGATATCACAAGTATAGACTCACTAACATTAGTAGTGTCTGCAATACAGCCTACGCAGATTATTAACTGTGCTGCCTACATCAATATCGATTTTTCTGTAAGTGAAGAAGGCAATGCCCTCAACATACTAGTCAATGCTGAGGGGCAAAGAAACGTCATCGAAGCAGCTAAAGCTGTGGATGCCTATGTCACCTATCCAAGTACAGACTATGTCTTTGATAGCAGCAAACAAGCACCTCACACTGAAGAGGATCCTACCAACCCTCTCAATAATTATGGCAGCGCAAAGCTCCTAGGAGAACAATACACCCTAGCCTATGACAAAGGACTAGTGCTGCGAGCAAGCTGGCTATACGGTGAAGGAGAAAACAACTTCATCTATAAGTTTCTACAATTTGCCAAGAAAAAGGATGTATTGCCATGTACCAGTGATGAGGTATCAGTACCCACCTCCTCAGCATTTCTGACTGATGTAATACTCACTGCCGCTACAAAAAGGCTCACTGGACTATATCACGCCTCACCAAAGGGCTATGCCTCCCGTGCAGACTGGGCACGTAAGATCATATCACTAGAAGGATTACACAAAACCATTACAGAGTGCAGTATCAAGGACTGGGGATCTCCAGCGGAGCGTTCTACCTTTTCTGCTATGGACTCTAGCAAGCTCCAAAACGCACTAGACATTTATTTCCCTACCTGGGAAGAGGATCTAGAGTTTTACTTTAAACATAGATAAAGGTAAGCCAACTTATGCGGCTACCGTTACCACCAAAGCATTTTTTCTTACCCTCTACCCTTTTATCCTCTTTCCAACTGAGGACATAAACATTGCCTCCTCCGTAATACTCGGTGGCCTCCCTCCTGCAAAAGCGCTAAACGCGTGTCCATCATGTGGGGCTAGGATAGGATCTCCATCACCTTCTGCTAAGACCTGTCTTTTTTTAATGAACTCAAAGTTTCCAAAATCCTTGACCAGTCTATATGAGTCATCAGGTAAAAAAATCCGTGTTTTCATTTCATATACCATACAGTTACGATCATGAAGTTCTTTATCTTTCTCAATAACATGATAATACTGCATGGCCTTCCTTGCCATGTCCCTAGCATGATCAAAGGTGGCAATATCACTGTGCGTACCACACTCCACAAGTACCGATGATGTCTCTTGTTCCAACCCACCATAGTAGGAGGTGAGCAACACTTTACCCATGACCTGCTCTGCCTGAGTCATCACTTTTTCCACCCCCATGGCTGCTGCTAGTGCCAAACCTTCTATTGTAGGCAATAATGCCATTGGCTCTATCGGTATGGAGGTACTATGAAAATCAATTCCAACGTCACAGGTGGAAAGCAGTCCCTTAAGCTCCATCACTCTATTGTATTCATAGCTCTCCTCAGGATTCCTGGGCTTAGTTATTCTGTTCATATTCATATGAATATACCTGCTCATGCGCTTTTCTTCCTCAGTTTCAGATTCAAACCATGCCTCAGCTGCCCGGATATTTGTCAGAAAACAAAGCACTCCACCCTGTAAAAGTTTGCCCTCGCCATGCATTGTTTCAACCATGTCTAAAACAGCAAGCCCAACAGGTTCATTTCCATGAGTACATGCGCTAAACCCAATGATAGGACCTGGCTTCCCCGAGTGAAACGACTTTACGCCAACCACTCCCTCCTCACTATATGCAGAAAAACGTTTATAAACGGAATATAAAAAATGCCTTTCATCCAAGTACATGATCGGTATTAGTATACAAATGGAGTTTCAAAATCCTCAAACCCTCCCCAACCTTGGTCTCGCTCGTTTACTGAATGCTCTGCGCATAACCACTCAATCCCAAGAGCAGGGTCATTATATACCAAGCCTCCTTCACTCTCAGGAGCATATTCACTATGTAGAAACAAATACTGAAACATAGTTCCCTCCTCAAGTACCTCAATACCATGAGCAAACCCCGCTGGCACATACACCATTTCTTTGTTTTGAGCAGATAGCTCAATAGCCACGTGTTTTCCATAGGTAGGTGATCCTCTACGAATATCCACCGCCACGTCTAGTACGGCCCCCTTGAGTACACGAACAATCTTCCCCTGAGCATGGGGTGGTTTTTGAAAGTGTAATGCCCGTATGAGACCTACATCTTCACTGTATGACATAGCCTCTTGGACAACATCTGTTGGGATTCCAAACCCTGCAAATACAGACTGTTTGTATTGCTCCATAAAAAAGCCCCGCTCATCTCCAAAAACATCGGGGATAATGTGTTTGATATCAGGAATAGTTGTGGGTTTGAGATGAAAGGCCATGGGGAGATAATTAATGAATTGTGGAAAAGAGTGTATGTGTGCTTACCATACATGATTATTTTTTGTAGTTCAATGTTTGTGAGGGGTACATTTCTAGGTGCAGAATTATTCTACAAAACCTATGACCTACATTCCATATTACTACTACATTATATGTGCTAGAAGTCCATACATAATGGCACTATACTCGCAGATGCAGGCAATTTATGGTATGATAAACTGAATACATAAACCCATACCATCATGCTCTCAAACCAAGCCCTCACCAACATCCAATCCTACTTTCGTGCAGTAAACTACATCTCCGCTGCACAGATATTTTTACAAGACAACTATCTTTTGGCGGAGCCACTAGAAAGAAAGCATCTTAAAAAAAGACTCCTTGGACACTGGGGGACGTGCCCTGGGATCAACTTTGTATATAGCCATCTCAATCACTATCTTACAGACCACGATGAAAGCATGATGCTGGTGGTTGGTCCTGGTCATGGTTTTCCTGCGGTACAGGCCAATCTGTTTATGGAGGGTACTCTTACGAAGTACATTGATGTTCCACATAACGCAAAAGGGTTGGAACAGATTATCAATAAGTTTTCTTGGCCCTACGGCTATCCAAGCCACTCCAATCCTGGAGCTCCTGGGACTATCCTTGAGGGTGGGGAGCTTGGTTATAGTCTCTCTACCTCCTTTGGTGCTGCCCTTGATAACAAGGACCTTATCGTCACTTGCTTGATTGGTGATGGTGAGGCAGAAACAGGCCCTTTGGCAGCTGCTTGGCAAGCCAATAAGCTGCTAAGCCCTCGTGATAGTGGTGCTGTCCTTCCCATTCTTCACGCCAATGGGTACAAGATATCTGGACCCACACTCTACGCGCGTATGAGCAATGAAGAGCTAACTAACCACTTTAGTGGACTAGGATACCATCCCTTCATAGTAGAGTATGACGAACAACACCCTGATCAAATCCACCATGATATGGCTGAAACTCTCAAGCAATGTACCAAGGAAATCCATGCAATCTGGGCGGAGGCAAGAACTGAAAAAGACTATGAAAAACCTATGTGGCCCATGATGGTACTACGTACTCCCAAGGGATGGACTGGTATCAAAAAGGTAGGCCATCGAGATATTGAAGGTAACTTTGCCTCTCACCAAGTCGTTGTCTCCAACGTGCAGGAGGATGACAATGAATTTGCTCTTCTCAAAGACTGGCTCCATAGTTACAAATTTACAGAGTTATTTGATACTACAGATGGGTTTACCTCAGCTGTGCTCAATAATATCCCTCCACTGAAAAAGTGTATGGGAATGAATCCCGTGGCCTATGGAGGAAGCCATTGTAAACAGTTAGTACTACCAGATATTCAGAAGTTAGAA
>JBBKXV010000152.1:0-4015 GCA_037969665.1 Candidatus Altimarinota bacterium | reverse complement strand
CCTACTGCTGCGCTTGCACAATCGACCTATCCAAGTTGGGAGATCCTCTCCTTTGATTCTACTTTAGAGATTCATCAGGATACGAGCTTTCACGTAAAAGAAGAAATAGCCGTACACTTTAACATCAATAAGCGAGGTATCTTTAGGGAAATACCCATCATCTATGAAGATCGTTTTGGGCAACCGTACACCATGCATGTGAGCAATATAGCTGTTTCTCAAAAGGACGGAACTCCTTGGGAAATTTCTACCACAAAGGAGGGAGCATATCTTAACATCCGTATTGGTAATGCCGATACCTACCTCACAGGACCACAATACTACGTCATTGAATATGATGTGGCACGGGCGTTTACTACACAAAAAAGTAATGAGTATATAGACACTCCAGACCGTGTAGAGTTTTTTTGGAATACCACCGGATCATGGGACGTACCAATTGCTAACGCATCTCAACGAATAGTCATTCCAGCCAACTATACTGGGCAGCCCGAGATGATCTGTTTTGAAGGGTCGACCTATTCTACAAACAATACCTGTACTGAGATTGGGACAAAAGGTAATATTGTCTATCAGAGTAGTGGTCCCCTGACTGCCTACCAACAAATGAGTGTGGGTAGCTCCTTTGACATCATGCAGTTTGACATGCCAAGTCAACTACAAGAACTCTGGTGGTTTCTTTCTGATAATTACCTCACTCCCCTCGCTGCTCTTTTGGGACTAGGTATACTAGGTCTATGGTATGTTAAGGGAAAAGAACTCCCCCTTGGCATTGTTATCCCCCACTGGACCATACCAAAAGGAATGAGTCCCTTGGAAGCAAGTGTGCTCTTATATGACAATAGTAGCATCAAAGACTTTAGTGCTGGTATTATTTACCTTGCCACTCAAGGATATCTTTCTATTACGGAACATTCTACAAAAAAACTATACACCTTTACACGGCTCAAATCCAAGGAAGAAGAGCTAACACTCCCAAAAACAGCGCGTATATTGCTCGAGAAAATATTTGTGTCAAAAACAAGCGTGACTACTAGTGAGCTAAAAAATAAATTCTATACTCGTATACCCACTATTAAAAATACTGCATATGAGTATGTCACTGACCAAAAATACTATGTCACTAATCCCTCCACACAACAGTCCATGTACTTGGTCCTTGGAATACTCATCACAATCATAGGTGGTATTGCCGCTCTTGTACTCGAACAATACGTCGCCATCTTAGCTTTTTTATTGCTCGCAATACTCTGGATACCTCTCTCTTTTGCGATGCCAAAGAAAACCATCAAAGGGCGTGGAATGCAACGAACACTCTTGGGGATAAAACAGTATATCAAACGTGCTGAACAATATAGGCTCTCCGTGCTCCAGTCACCGACAAAAGCCCCAAAGGAGTTTGAAAGGCTGCTCCCCTTTGCTATGGTTTTTGGTCTAGAAAAGGAGTGGGCAAAGCAGTTTGCCGACATCTATACCGTGGCACCTTCGTGGTATAAGGGTTCTACTGCTAGCTTTAATAGCATGTACTTTGTACAAGCACTACACAGCATGTCCTCCTCAACCACCACGTCTATGAAAAGTAGTCCTGCTCCCTCTAGTAGCTCTAGCTCTTCCAGCTATTCCTCTGGTGGCGGGAGTAGCTTTAGTGGAGGCTTTTCAGGAGGTGGCTTCGGGGGAGGAGGTGGTGGCAGTTGGTAGGCACCTCTCGCGGTACTTTCCGTATTTACCTAGGGTTTCATCTAAATAACAATGATAGGTGAGCATCAGTGTTTCCTCAAGAAGAATGTTTGAGGACTTCACCTTGAGTGGCAGCTCTTGACGTTTTGATCTCAAGATTTCAACTATCTCTTCTTGTACCGTGCTATGGACATGCTCAGAAAGCTTATGCCTCAAATCTCCATAGGTTAACCCATGCTGATACATGAGTTGTTCACTAGACTCTTGGAATATGGCTTGCAGTCTTTTGGACTCACCATGTATTCCATATCCTCCATCGCGGACCAATTTTTTAAACCTACCATAGGAGCCACACCATGTTCCTATACTTGAATCAAGAGATATGACCTTATCATGGGTATAGGTAATAAATGCCCGTAGCATGGTGCAAGCTTTATGCTGTCTTTCTATTTCCCTAGAAAACCTATCATGATCAATTGCTGTATTCTGAGGTCCCTTCACTACTTTTTGTTTTTCCACAGAGACAACGTTATATGTTATATATAAATGTACTCAGCTGGCATGATTTAACAATTGCTCTAAGAAAAAAACGTTCTACAATTATGATGTCAAACGCTTTTTAGAACAACTGCAGCTGAGCAGTTTTTTCTATTTCACAAAATTTTTCCACATCTGACTTGCCCGTGGTTTCATGTCACCAACGTACTTACTACCACTGACAACACCATACGGTTTTTCACAGGTTGAGGAAAGACGCTCAAAGGCCATCTGCGCAATAGGCATCTTGTAGTAGAGTAAAATGGGCATGTTGGCCGTGTTGTGTAACTCGAGCGTCATCTTGAGTGAGTTTCCTGGATCAAGAAAACCTGCAGTCACATGGATCAGTAGCCCCATACGTCCCACGGAGCTCTTTCCCTCTAGTCTTCCCACCATATCATTGGATACTCCTGTGGTTTCATAGATCATCCCAAGGGCAAACTCACCGGGATGGAGTACAAAAGGAGTCTCTTCATCGATAATCACCTCATCCATCATATCATCCATAGGTTTTTTAGGATCGATGACAAAGTTGGCATTGGTATTAAACACCAAAAAGTGTTTATCTAAGTGCAAGTCCACTGAAGCCGGCTGCATGGCTCCCTCTGCCATGGGATCAACGATGATCTCACCGTTTGCAATTGCTGACTTGATGTCCTTGTCTGAGAGTATCATGAAAGATCGAGGTAAGAGTATAGTACTTCTACTATATTCCTCTCACGCTCGTTGACAAGGCATCACGTCATCTTTTTCAACACCCACACATAGGCATACGACTCATGAATATCCACGGTATATGGCATCCCCACTACGCTTGCCATATACCGTATCACTTTAGGGTCTTGCAGGGCATCTATCTCAGCTGACCTCTTGGTGATTCGTTTTTTATCCCATAGTTTTTTCTCTTTACGAATTGTTTGATTGATCATGGCCTGCCCAAACACCTCCTCTACTTCAAAGCCTGCCATTGCAAAGAGCTCCAATGCCTCATCATAGGTAAAAATATGTTGATGATGGGGGTTGCTTGGATTTCCATTCTCGTCTGTTTTTTCATATCTACTATTGGGAAGTGAGCAGTACACCCTTCCCTGCTCTGTGAGCATGCGATGCATACTTTTCAATGTCTCTAGGGGGTGATCTACGTGTTCTAGTACTTCAAAGGCAGTGATGAGATCTACCTGTGGTCTTATCTCTAGGGTGGTGATATCTGCACAGATAAAGTCTATACTTCCTTCATGGTGTATGCTCTTTGCTTGGTTGATGCTTTCTTGGTCGAGATCTACGCCTATGATTTTTTTAGCTACAGGGGACATCTCTCTCGCACCATAGCCGTCCGCGCAGCCCAGATCACAAATGCATAGGTGCATTCTATTTGCAGCGATGAGTCGATCCACCACATAGAGGTACCGCCCGAGGTGCTCTACTTTGAGCCAGAAGTCTTTGTTGGTGTTGTCGAAGGGGTCGATGGAGGGTGAGACTTGCCACATGGGAGGTATATAACTATTGAGAAAGAGGTATCAACACTACATAAGCATATACTCTTACATCCACTTTCCCAAATACAAAACACCAAAAAAACCAATAGCTACATCCAAAACACAACAACCCAGACACCAAACACTAGAGAGAAAAATCTGAGGACAAACCCAAACCAGCACTGAAGTCTGCACTGAAACAGTCACCACTCAGCTTGAACTCATAATTATTGTGATAAGCGCCAAGCGGATACCCATCTTTTGCAATTTCGTCAAGTCTCATAGCCCCATCCTCACTATACTTCATAAGAAATGCACCAGTAGTC
>JBBKXV010000151.1:0-2286 GCA_037969665.1 Candidatus Altimarinota bacterium | reverse complement strand
CATCATATGTCCCATTGGTCCATCCTGATCCCTTAGTAATAGTAGCTGTTTTTCCATCTGCAACAGTGGTAAAGGTACAGGTGTACCCCACGGTACAAAACCCTCCGTCCCATACCACGGCTCCATTGATGATGATCTTCACATCATCTTGAGTGACACCATAGATGGCTCGGGTAATATCCAAAGTCACTGGGGTCGCCCCAGAGGTCACCGTACCCACGGGACCAAAGTTACTCACCACTGGTAAAGGTGGTAAAGGGGCATAAAACCTACTCTGCAGTGGAATGACGTCTGAATATAATCCTTGAGTATCGCTATCATCCCAAAACTTCACACGCCAATAATACGTGGTGTCATAGTCTAGACTTGCCTCTGGGATATTGAGGTCCTCTGTTCTGGCACCGATGGCAGTGTTGACACCTAATGCCGTCTTGTTGCTATCAAAAATAATAGTACCAAAGCCTATGTCTGTACTCACTTGCACTCGGTATGCCGTAGCAACATCTCCTACATTTTGATCTTGGTAGATGGCAGACACAAACATATCTAGGTCAGCGATGTCGTTGGGGTTTACTCGTCCTAGCTGTGCACTGAGGCTATCTGCAAAGGGAACAGTTGATGCATCTGGACCAATGTAAGGGGCACACGTCACATCCTTACAAGTCACAATATATGGTGCATAAATTGCATTATTTGTGGGAATATCGTATCGATAGGTATACGTACTAAAAAAGGGCACAGCATCATTTACAAACTCAAAGTCTCCCCAGTAGGTGAAGTCCTCTAGTGTTGCATTTCCATCATATAAAATCACATGGTTATTTTGTGAGCAATCCTCATTGTCACAATAGACATACTCTATACTTCCATAGTAATCTGGAGCTGGATACGTCACTCCACCCATTCTAGGAAGGTCGTTGCTATCTAACTCCATTTTTATGAGATCAGGATCAGCTCTAAATGGCATAACTTGACTGCTATACGCAGTACAGTCTAGATCACTACACTTTAAGAATGTCGTAACATATGCATCATTATCTAAGTACACAATTCTAGGAAATCCATCTGAGGCGATTTCGATATCTGCCTCATAGTAATAGCTTGTTCCATGAGCTGCCTGCAATTGAGTTTCTACACGTGCACTACAATCTGCGTTTGTACATCTCCAGAGCTCTAGACCGTCAGTGGAATCATATCGCATAAACATAAACTCATTGGCAGGAGACATTGCTGTACCATAGAGTCCTTGTATATTTTGGTCATCTTGAAGCTGAACAGATGTGAAATTTGTACATACTGCATCATCACAATAACCATAGTATTCATCTGCAACTACAGGAAAAACAGGTGTAATATTCCTTCTTGTAAAAACAAGGTAAGGAATGTTATTTTGATCTAGTTCAAAATTCATACTCCGGTATCTAAAGTCATCTAGCGCCTGCTCAAGCAATACAATAGTTGGACTTAAACACTTATCATCCGTACAAATGATATATTTAAGATCAGTACTATTTCCCCCAGAGGTATACATTATGCGAGGAAAGCCATCTGTACCCATTTTGATATCGAGAAATCCACCTCCTGTTGGAGTTCTTCTGTTTACACTATCTCCATCACTATTGAGACCTGTCTGAAACCTCTCTGAACATTCTGCATTATAACAACGGACATATTTTACCCCATCCATCCAGTAATCATAAAATGCAAGTCGTGGTAACCCATCTGGTCCTAGTACAGACTGAATACCTTGTCCGATATCCCCCGTGTACCCCTGTGCACCATAGTCACCCGCCTGAGAAAATATAAGCTCACGCTTAGGGTATTGTTCATTACCACGTTGTACAAAGAAGTACTGATCTTGAAAATTTCCTGGAAAGTTTCTATCTACCTTATAGTAAACAGTAGAGATAATGTTATCATTATAATCAATGGCCAGTGCCACATCCGCTACACCATCCGCTCCATTTTGATTTATTTCTTCCGCATTTATTACTGTGGTTCGTTGCATATTTGTACAAAGCGTATCCATACACTCCGTCATGCGCAAACCCGTGGAATTAAAGTTGATATCCCATAGGTGTCCATACACAAGGACAGGATAATCTTGAGAGGTAAGCTTCATGTCTAGCATGTACCCAAGGGCCCAGTCATTATCGATACTTTTTCTTGTGACTGAAGAACAAGATGCATCATTACAAAACAATGCATAGATATCAGCCACTCCATAGTATGCATCACTAGGATCTTCATTATCTGGTCTATAACGCACATAAGCAACTCTAGGTA
>JBBKXV010000150.1:0-1166 GCA_037969665.1 Candidatus Altimarinota bacterium | reverse complement strand
CTAAAACTTTTATAAGATTACACCTTACAGACTACGCTAGCTTCTTTAGCCTTATCATAGACCCCGTAAGCATCTAGTCCTAAAGACTCTACATCATCAAGATATTTCTTTGTACCTTTTTCAAGTGGACCTTTCCAATCTGGGTCATTGAGTGGGTCTAGAATATCGACAACTTCGTCTCCTTGATCGATGGCTGCTTGTAGCTGTGTCGAATAAGCCTTATCCCACATAGCCCCTACTTTTTTGCTAAGCGCTATACCTGAATTATCATCAATAACTTGTTTTAAATCTTCTGGCAGACCTTCATACTTATCACTATTCATAGTGACCATCAAAGCAGAACTATAAAATGGCATATTGGTATGATACTTCGTCAACTCATTTAGTTTGAAAGTCTCCATAGCTTCCCATGGAAAGCTCAAGCCATCAACGACACCACGCTGTAAAGAAGTGTATATATCATTGGCAGGTAGCCCAACCGGAGATGCTCCCATGCTCTCTATGATATCACCTGCAACTGCTGAGGGCCTACGAATACGCATACCTCTCATATCCTCAGGAGTTCTTATCAATTTGTCAGTACTATGCAAGGTTCCAGGACCTGTGGCAAACATAAAGAGCAAGTGTGAATCCTCATACTCATCAGCAATCGTACCGTTATCATAAAGGGTTTGCAGCATACAGCCTGTTTGTGTTGATGAGTTAGATAATCCTGGAAGCTCTGCAATCTGAGATAGTGGGAATCGACCACTCGTATAACCTTGTACTTGAGAGCCAATATCAATGGTTCCTTTTACGGCAGACTCATAAGCTGTATCTGCTTTGCTAATAGTGGCTGAAGGGTATACTTCAACTTTGAGACGCCCACCCGAATCAGCTTCGATTTTTTTTGCCCAAGGTTCAAAAATCTCCTCATTAATATCAGATGTTGCAGGATAGAAATGCGAGAAACGTAAAACAGTGGTCTCTTCTGAGGAAGTCGTATCATTACTAGATTGATTTGAACAACCTAAAAGGCCGATCGCGGCTAGCACACTTATCGAAAAAATGGGTGCTAATTTCATTATCAATTCCTTTTGATAGTAGTCATAAGTTCATTAATTCAACTTACGTTTTTATAGTGTTTCACGAGTAAGTTAAATACACCATTAGTAATGGTTGTACAT
>JBBKXV010000149.1:0-1730 GCA_037969665.1 Candidatus Altimarinota bacterium | reverse complement strand
ATTTTGAACTAGATGCTATTTTTGTACATAAAGTAAATGTATGGTGATAATAATACCTCCTAGTTTTCAATAACGTATCCGGAAATATTAAAAGTATTGGCTGTATATGAGTGTATGCTTTACTAAGTCTAGAATAATGCACAATGTAGGAGAGTCATTACTCTAGCAATAGTTTATTTATGCGTATTTCTTCTTGGAGATCATACGGTACATCCTTGTAGCTAGTATATCCAATGGTTTCGTTATCAAGCCAAATGGAATAGTATTTCCAAAAAATGCGATGCGTACGGTTACATAAGTATTTTGAGTATGGCCATTATTCGTTGATATGATTTGTATTTGTGGATAGTATATTATCAAAATGATGTCTTGTATCTTTTATCGTACTTGAAGTATGAAAACCTACCCTCTCCCCTACCTCTACCAGTCACCATATTACCAAGAGCGTGGTATTCCCAAGTATGCGGTAATAACGTTGCCAGAAATATTTGGTCTAAATGCCAATGCTGAAATAGTAGCAGATCGGTTTTGTGAGATCTTTAGCTTACCTTCCTATGGGTTGGACTTTTTTTATGCACTGACACATGAGCATAATGACTTTGGATACGAGAGTGAGGCAGTCAAAAAGGGAGTGGGTCTTATGAATAACATGACTGACAGCCTTTTCTTTGAGATGCTTTCTAAGGCAAAAGAGCATATTACAAAAGAGTATCCTTCAGTGGAGCAGTTTGTTGTATGCGGCTTTTGTTTTGGAGGACGGCTGGCAATACTTGCCGGTGCAGATATGGAGGTAAGCCACGTGATTTCTTTTTATGGTTCGCGCTCCAATGTAGCCTTGCCTGGGAGTGCGCTATCCCCTGTCGAGCAGGTTGCCAAGAGAGGAGATACTCCTCTACCCTATGTGATGACACTCTTTGGACAGCACGATGAAAGCATTACAGATGAGGATCGTGCTGATATTTCTGATACCTTGGAAAAGGCTGGCATTGATTTTACCGAGTCTCTATACGATGCTGGACATGCCTTTTTTAATAGTCATAGGAAAACATACATGGCTGAGGCTGCACGAGAATCATGGAATGACCTCAAGGTATGGTTGAGAGAAAGACTATGAAATAAAGTTATGTAAAGTGTCTCAAAGACTAGTGCATGGTATAATAATACGATTGATATAACATCACTGTATACTATGTCTAAAGCGAAGGGAGAAGAGACTAAGAGAACACGTTACAATGAACCCATGGGTCTTCCCAAAGGGACGGTACGAGCCAGTATTACTATACTGGTGCTTGTTATGTTTTGTCTGGCTATAGCTATAGAAATGCTTTATGGGAGTAAGGTTCCAGATACATTGAGTGCTATTACGCTTACTGTGGTGGCATATTACTTTGGGACTAGGTCTGCTGAGTCTCAGGCAGCAAAGGATCCTGTGAGTCCACTCGGGGATATATAAGAAAGCAGTGTCTATTGTAGAGACCTAGAAATTTGTAATTTTAATATACTTATAATGAGCTTTGCAGCCTCTGCTCTGGTTATTTCTTGTCCTGGCTTAAATAGGTGGCTACCATCACCTTGTACGTAACCCTCCACTAACCCCAGGTCATTACTTTTTTGTACAAAGGGGAAATACCAGCTAGATGTTGCTACGTCAGTAAAAAGAGATGCTGGTGATGTTTCCCCCTTTTCAAGTGCATGAGCAGCACTCAGGATCATTTTCAGCCCCTCTGCTC
>JBBKXV010000148.1:0-1703 GCA_037969665.1 Candidatus Altimarinota bacterium | reverse complement strand
GAAAAATTATCTTATCTCACATATTCAGGAAATGATATCATGAAAGCTTTAAAAAACAAGGCTAGTTGATCGGAAAGCACTTCTTCGGACTCTTCTTGTTCCTGAGTAGCGTGAAATGTAGAAGTAATACCCATGTTGCGGAGTACTCCTTTTCTTTTAGCTCGCATGATTGGAGTCCCCTTAAACTTTTCAAAAAACTCAGTTTCGTGAATAAATGTTGCCTTCATCTCGTCAAAGCTTGCATACCTAGGCTTGAGATCTGCTATGCCAGTCTCTTTTTGTCGAAGGGCATTATTGAAAGGACAGACCTCTTGGCAGATATCGCAGCCAAAGGACCACCCTGAGAGTTGTTTTCTAATAGGTGCTGGGATATCTCCCCTCTTGTTTTCTATAGTCTGGTAAGCTATGCACTTACTGCTATCTAACATGCCAGGTGTGATAAATGCATCGGTCGGGCAGCCATCGAGACACTTGGTGCAGGTACCACAACTTCTTATGGCAGGTTGATCAAAGGCTATTGGTAGTGTAGTAATGATTTCTGAGAGTAATACCCAACTACCAAACTCCTTAGTAATGAGATTGCCATTTTTACCAATAAAACCCAGACCTGCTTTTTCTGCATATGGTCGTTCGAGGAAGGGACCATAGTCTACGAAAAACTTAAAGGTATGCTCAGGAAACTCTTGTGCGAGCTTGAGGCACATATGCTTGAGCATCTTTCCGATCACTTTATGGTAGTCACGGCCGCGGGCATACCGTGCTATTTTATTGCTGGGTTGTTCTTCTACCTCCGCAGAGTAGTAGTTGGTGGCAAACATGATCACAGACTCAGCATCCTGCATGACAGCTCTTGGGTTAGTCCGTCTTTCAATATTTTCTAAGTACCCCATCTCAGCATGATAGCCGCCCTTGATCCACTCTATATATCTATTTTTAGCCTCAGGAATAATATCCGGTGAGGTGATACCACAGAGGTCAAAGCCAACTTCTTGTGCATATGCTTTAACGATCTCACTATGCTTTTGTTGTGTGTGTTCCATAGAGTGAAAGGTGGATACCGCAAAGTGTTTCCTTTTTGATAACCCCAGTATCTATTAATCCAATCCAGTTGTCAGGAAGAAATAAATAAAAGGCTTTTATAAAGGGGTGGTCTACTGTTTCTTTATCAAACACCATATGTACAGGATGGAACTCTTCTTGCACGTATGTAGCACTGAGTAGATTAATAGTGCTGGAGTTGTGGTGGGTATGTGCATTAAAAGAAAGCTGGTTATACTGTCTACATAACTCAAAAAAAGTGTCAGCTTTGAGTTCTAGCATACGTAACACTGTACCTAGTTCCATATGACTACTGCCATGCTCAATAAGTAGTAATTCATGGCTGCGCTGCGTATAGGATTGTAGATCATCTATATTCCATACCTCTAGCTGCCCGAGGTACCCATCTAATACTTGAGCTCCGTTACTCTCCTCAAAATGTATTGATGGTACTGTTCTTGCCCATTGCTCAAGTTTGATATTATCTGTATAGAGCACAGTGCGTGGTGTTTCAATAGTGTCTAAACTTTCATAAGAAAGGTTATTGGCGTCCAAATGTTGCAATAGCATAGTGGTGTATAATTTATTCGATCATACAAATATTTTTAAATTTGTAAAGACCACTAATCTTGAAGATCAGTGGTCTGCTCTCTGTGATAGAAACG
>JBBKXV010000147.1:0-1001 GCA_037969665.1 Candidatus Altimarinota bacterium | reverse complement strand
TCCTCGATCACTCCCCCTTCCACTTCTGTGAAAATACTATTAATGCTTTCTCCATTTTCATTCATCATTAGTCTTTCCATATCACAATCAAATGATGAAAACCAACGTTCAACCTTATCTACCCCACCAAACAAGTTACACTCCCCGCTCTCTTCAAATAATCTAGAGCCCATGATTCCTGGCAAGAAAAGTACACTGGAAGCGCCCACAGGAGCTTCAACTATCGTAAAAGTTATTGTATACACATATGGACCAGGGTAAGCCTGTGCGTAGGCTGTGGGTATAAGAAAATCTTTTACCCTATCAATAAAAGTGCGTTGGCTGAACTGTAATAGAAAGTCTTCAATCACCATCGTGTATGTACCCTCTCCAAGTATTGGCACCAATGAATACAGGTAAGAGTCTGCCGTCCAAAGAAAACCGTAATAACGATTATTGACAGTATCCCCTGTCTCTTCATCTATAATGTCATTCCACTCTTCATCATAAAAATACTGATCTGTATCACCAGAACCCTTCTCTGCCTCATACCAGATAGTCATATAGAAATCGGATTCGGCTTGAGTTGGAAAATACGTATCAGCAAAAGCTTGGTAGTCTGCTTGAGTAGGAGTTTCAGCCTCTTGGTCTATATACACATAATCTCCATCCTCGTATTTATACAATTTTTTACTATTAGTGGTCAGGAGTGCCTCTCCTTCTACAAAAATATTACCCACACTCAATTCAGACTGATAGATAAACCCTCCATCCTCTACAACTTCACCATTTATCTTTAAGACATAAGGCGAGATTGGCTCGGATGTAACATCAAACGGATTACTACAATCTGTAATTTCCACTGTTTCTTCTGGGCCAATGATGCTGCCACAAGGCGGTTCTTGAGCTGAGGCCGTGGGTAAATGGCTCGAGAACAGGGTCACGAGGATTAGAGTGAATAAAAAGTAACGTGGGTACGTTAAGTTTTTGTTATTCATATATTTTTAATGTATCACGTATCT
>JBBKXV010000146.1:0-1310 GCA_037969665.1 Candidatus Altimarinota bacterium | reverse complement strand
ATTCATAATATACTCATGTAGCTTTTTGGCTGAGAGGTCTTTTTGTGATGCAAGGCCTCCTCCCTCCAAGGCATAGCTTAAGAGATGTTTGATTTGTATTGTGCCTCGGTGGTTATTATTAAACTCTGGTAGGTAGGTAATGAGCAAGTCATCCTTGGAAATCTTTCCTTGATCAATAAGCCATAGTCCAAGGAGTGAGGTGGGAATAACCTTAGTCAAGGAAGCGACATCGTAGATAGTATCGGCAATTACTATAGGACTTTCCCCGTCGTAGGTATACCGTCCAAAGGGCGTGATAGATCTGCTACCTGTACGGTTTACTATTCCTATGACACCACCAGGAAATACCTTGTTGGCGATGGCAGTATTAAGAATTTTTTTGATCTGAGGTGAGATCATAGTGGGCCAATGTGATATGTTGCTATGGTATACTTATACACCTTCTATAAACTATTATGAATCTCTTTCAACGGCATATCAAGGAAATCATTTATGGTGGGAGTGATGGTATTGTGACTACTTTTGCTGTGGTAGCTGGGTTTAGTGGTGCTGGTGGTGTAGGTCTTGAGCAATATGGATTCTTCGCTGTGATCTTATTTGGGTTTGCCAATTTACTGGGAGATGCTGCATCAATGGGACTTGGGGACTACCTTTCGAACAGGGGGGAAAGAGACGTGGTGCTTGCAATGCGACAAGAGGTCCTGTCTAACAAGGAAGAGTTGCCAAAGATCACCAAAAAAGCATTGCTCCAGCTAGATGTACCCGCTGAGGATACAGTAGAGTTTCTGGCATTATTTCAAAAAAATGAAAGGCTATGGCATGAGTTTTTGTTGAAGTACCACTATAAAGCACCAGACATTGAGGAGCAGCCAATCCTCAGTGCACTTCTTACTTTTTTCTCTTTTATCCTTTTTGGGCTCATTCCCTTAATACCTTTTTTACTCTTTGTGGGAAGTATACCTCAGCTGTTTTTGCTATCCTTGGTGTCTGCCGCTTTGGCTATGATCTTGCTCGGTGTCTTGCGGTGGCGTCTTGGTGGTGTGGCGTTGTGGCGTTCCTTGGGAGAGACCTTGGTGGTGGGTGTGGCTGCAGCTGTGATAGCTTATGGGGTGGGTGTTATTGTCGGATAACTTCACTTACCTCGCCTACTAGGTTTTTACACTCCTCTTTTGTGAGGAGGTGTCTTTTGGCATGGAGATCACAGCCACTGAGCTTTTCTATGAGAATATCTGGGATGATATGACGGTGCACGTGTTCTACAGACTTTCCTGCATCTGTACCATTGCGAAGGAGTATAAGTGTATTAGGAT
>JBBKXV010000145.1:0-1523 GCA_037969665.1 Candidatus Altimarinota bacterium | reverse complement strand
GCTTGCTGTAGTAGATACCTTTTGTCATACTATTCCCATCTGATTAAGTGGTATAAGAACAAAGGTGAGGAACATGAGCATGAGGATAGATACCATTACGACTATGGATATGTTGTCTTCTTGACCCATGTAACCCCCTTAGAATTAGTAGCTAAAAGAGACGCGCCGTATTGTACGCTTCCGAGTTTGTGGAGACGTTTCTATTTTTGAGAGGAAATAACTGATCCAACATCTGATTTTGGCGCGAATCTCGTGCTAGACGAGGGGATGGCCCACCACGTCTCTTTTAGATACCAATTTGTGAATACTATCCTTGTTTGGATGCATAGGGAAAATAGCGACTCTCGTCTGGCCGATCCGAGTTGCGTCTATGCATCCAAAAGGAAGAATAACTAGTTCATCTAGTTACTTAGGGTCTTTTGGACCCAAACAAGGATAGTAAGAGTGATCGATGATTTGTAGCACCGAGTGAACTCCTTACATTATACATCATTTGGGTCTATAACACTAGTCCTTTTCTTCTTTTAGGATCTCGTGCAAGTAACCCTGGACATTAAATAACAACCCAGTCAGTGCGTCTTTCATACCCTCTCGGCTTTCGTGTCCTCTATGTTCCATCCACCAGTCCTGGAAGTGACGATAGCCTGACTTCATATAAACCTCTTTAGGTATTCCTTTTTGCCAGTTATCTGAGGCTCTCAGTGTGCCGTCAGCCTGTAGCCGGTGTCTGTGCATATACTTAGCGAACTCTTGTATCACGAGTGGTGATAAAAAACCCTCATAGTCGAGGTTGTTCGTGTCATCGTTACGTGTCGCACCAGTTTCAAATCGCCTCATCCAATCCACTCCGTAACTTTTAATCGTTCGTTTACATCTCTCCAGGTATCAGCTCTATAAACCCCATGAGGTAACTGGTGTCCTCGCCCCCACGGTAAACCACCAAACAAGATACCGCGTATGCCGTACTGTTCTTGGTAGTGGTTGAGAATAGAGGGTGCGGTGTCTACGAGTACGTCGTCGATGTCTAAGGCCAATGTCTCTTTACTCATTTTTCACTCCTAGAGTCTGTAGGGTTCATAACTCCTCCTTTATTGATGCTATACGCTCCTCGATAGTGCGTCCGTCTGGGTCAAGTACATGGCGTTCTAGCTCTTTCACTACCTCGTCAGCGACTAACTTCTTGATAGCCGTTCTCATCGGGTCTGCAAATATGAGGGGTTCTTTTACTCCATTAAAGTCCCATGAAAGTAGATTGTCTAGTTTCTCGTCTAGCGTAGGGTTATGAGAGTCAGAAAAACACTCTGAACAGATATGACCGTCTTCTAGTGCTTTATGAGAGTCGCTCATGATGGATAGCCCGTTCGCTTAGGTACTGATATTAGTTTGTCGGGAGTCATCCTTCTTTCCTTTCGTTATGAGAGTCTTGTGAGGTCTGGTTCATAACTCTATCTCGTTTACACTTACTGGGTCAATTTGTTCTTCCCAAATATCAGGTGTTTCATCCAACATCGCTCTTACCTGTG
>JBBKXV010000144.1:0-4528 GCA_037969665.1 Candidatus Altimarinota bacterium | reverse complement strand
GTACGGTAGCAGTAGTGGTACCATCACCAGCGACATCATTGGTCTTTGTAGCCACCTCTTTGACGAGCTGAGCTCCCATATTTTCTAGCTTATCCTCGAGCTCGATTTCCTTTGCTATTGTTACTCCATCATTGGTAATAGTTGGTGCCCCATAGGACTTTTCTATGATGACATTGCGGCCTTTTGGACCCATGGTCACTCGCACTGCATCAGCTAGCGTCTGTATTCCCGCAAGCATCTTTGCCTTCACCTCATCTGAAAATGTTACTTTCTTTGCCATAATAGTTGGTCAGTTGAACAATATAAAAACTATACTACTTCCTTTGCGATGATCCCATCCTGCTTGGTCACAATCACCTCATCACCATCGATCTTAAACGTATCACCTGCATATTTTTTGTAATAGACGATATCTCCCACTGTTACCTCCATAGTCACCTCTGAGGTACCCGGTCCTACTGCAATCACCTCTGCCTTACTTGGTTTTTCTTTTGCAGAGTCAGGGATATACAGACCACTCTTTGTCTGCTGATCAGCCTCAAGCTGCTTTAGCACTACGTAATCTCCAAGTGGAGCAATCTTTGCCATAATGTTTTGAATAAAGATGTAATTAGCACTCTTAAGTAGAGCCTGCTAATATTACCTAAGTAGTGTTTTAGTGTCAACATGAGTAGGGGGAAGTTGTTGACAGGAGATATTTATCAAGAAAAAGGTAGAACATGTAGCTTATCCCTCATGCACTTCCCACTCACTACCCCTCAAGTACCTAGTTGTTTACGGGAAGGCTTCCAACTCCCCTCACCTCAAACTTTCCTGCATCATCTGTTACCACCTCATATGGCAATCCTACTTTCTGAATATTTTTGTCCCGCTCTCGTAGTAACTCAAGCCGCACTCCTCCCACCGCAGGTAATACATGTCCTCTAATTACACCTGAGGCTGGATCATAGCTATCAACAAATACTGCAGGCTGCACCACATCTACCTCCACCTCTGTTCTACTCACATTTCCATGGATATCCTCTACGGTAATAGTAAAGGTATGAACCCCTATCTCCTCCTCCGTATAGATAGTATCTACACTAGGAAGTGCATAAGTAAATCCTCCCGATGAGTCCACCATCTTACATCCTGTATCACAAGCAATATCATTATCATTGGTACTATTGCCATCAAGATCATTATCTCTCAGTATATGTGTATCTATAGTAATCCTAGACAAGGGTGAATCATCACGCACGATGCCCTGCAATAACAAGGGCGACCCCACAACAATGCTCTGCCTATTGCCATTATCAAGATCTACCTTGGGTGCATCCGGATCAAGTCCTGGCCTTACATGTCCTAGAAGTGTCTTACTTAATCCACTTGTTCGTTTGGTTTCAGGATCTATGGTTTTAATACGGATAAACACCTGTCCTGACTGTGATACTGGCATTTCAACATGTCGTGTATTACCATTTGTAGTAGCAAGTAAGACTTGGCGCTGTGGCAATCCCATTGCAGCAGCCTTGGTAACGAAGTTAACACTGTTAATATCGTACCCTGCACTACTCCAATGCCCTTCTATGATACCTCTAGACTCTTCAGCAGCAGCAAGATCATTGGTGGCTACGGTATGGAGGTAGTATACAACTGACTGCCTATCTGCATGAGCGTCAGCAAGTGAGTTATATACTGTTGCCTCATACATATATTGTGGAGTAGTTTCTTGGATCACTTTATCCTCAGGTATGACCCATTCAAAACTAAGACTCTTTTGCGTCACTTGCTCTATCCATGTAGTAGTCACTCCTGGTAACTCTGGGGTTATCTGCTCCAATGACAAGGTTTTGACTTTATCTGCTCCTGTATATATCTTTTGGCTTTCCAATGGTAACTCTCTATTGTACTTGATAAAAATATCATTACCTGAGCTGTACACCACATCTAGGATATTTCTTGACCCAATTTTCCCCATGGTATACTCCATAGCATCAGCATTGTAACTTGTCAGCACGTCCACTGAACCATCAGGTGCTTTCAAAATAATACCTCCCAATACACTCTCTTGTTGATTGCCAGTCTCTGCAAGAGTCTGTACAGCAGAGGAGTTCACCGGAGGAATTGCTAGTGGCAGCACACTTTGTGCGAGAGTAGTGGTGATATTAGCCATAGCTGTAGGAGTGTTGTATTCCTGCCCGATAGTCACATTTGGAGCTGTAGTCTCATGGTACACAGCATACCTTGGCATGTCGTCCCCAACTCCTGTTTGTTGGTATTGCACTGCAGTAGCAAAAGCTGATTGAAGCATACTATCCACATCCCTTTCTGGTTGTCCCCCTGACGCCACCAAGTTTCTGGACTGATCCGTATCCAATAGTCCTCCTTGCTCCAATACACTAGTAAACTCATCTATCGTAGTAGCCTGGGCAAGACTCGTAGTAACTTTCATCTCGCTTTCGTAGCTTGCCTCGAGTTCACCGAGCTCCTGTTGAAAGGATACCCAAGGTGCAGTCACAGCATCGGGAGAAAGTACGGATGTTTGTGGAGCATCATACGCAAGCACAAGTGATGTAAGACGCTCGATGGCCGGTAGACGAATATCGTCAGCTAGGACACCCTCTTGCTCAAGAAAGGCAAGCTGCTCTTGGAGAGTGTCACGTATATCCTCATCACCTGCTGCTAACCCTGTTGCCAAAGCTGCCTCTTGGAAGTCTAAGAGGTATGGTACCACTAAACTCACAAGAGCTGGGGTGTCTGCAGTATCCTGCACTACTTTTCCTTGCTCCAACTGATCAAGTAGGTCATTGATCTCTTGTTTACTTTGCTGACTATCCGCATACCCAGAGCGAATGTCTTGCTGAACTCGTGCTGGAAGTGCTAGTCCTGTAGGCGCACCGTTTTGCAATTGTTGCTGTAGCTTGTTTCTACCTTGCGTCATAGTCTTATTGATCGAAGATACAAGAGTATTCAGTGACTGTTGGTTAATATATTTCAAAGCAGTTCGCCCTGCAGTATTGTTATAAATACTATCCTTAGCCTGAGATAGTACCACTAAGAGTGCATCACTTCTTAAGTTTTTTCTCATCCATGCATTCCAAGCATTTGCACCCTCCACTACCACATCTGTAAGAGGGTCAAAGTCGGTATACCCTCGTACATGAGTAGCAATACGTAGCTTTGAGATGCTCGGCTCACTTGGTATAGCGTTGATGGAGTTGGATCCTCTGAGAGAAATGCGAGAGGCCGTAAGTTTTTCGATATGAGACCGTAGACCACTTTCTGGAATAGGAAATATATTTCTATTCAGAAGGCAAACAATCTCTAGGATTTTTGCTGTACTACGTATGATAACCCTCATCTGTGGCGCAAGTGGGTTAATTTTTGGTGGTGGTGGGAGATCAGGAAACTTTGGCAATTGTAGCCTTGGCACATTTGGCAGGACTGGAAGGTTTGGCAATGCTGGCAGTACCGGTACAGCAATATTGAGTCCAAAGTTATTATACCGCTGCAATTGCAATGGAGTAAGACCTTGAAGTCGCGGAAAAGTAATAGCAGTAACTTGTGGCAGTCTCACTTCATAGGGACGGAGTTTGATATTTGGAATACTCATAATCAACCTCAAGTTGATATCCGTGAGATCAAGCTCTACATCAGGCCATCCTGCTACTGGGATCACTTCAAGTGGAATCAATGCCTTAAGCATTTCAAGGACATCCGCATACTTTGTTCCACGGTCAGGAAGATTACAGGAGTTACATTGTGCTTTATACTTTGCAAATATATCTAAAAATACCTGGAGACTATCTGCATATTGTTTTACTGAGCGGATTGAGTTTTTCCATCCAATCAGAATCTGTTGTTGATCACGTACATACTTAGTGAGCTGGTTAATAATATCACTAACGGTGAGCGATATTTGACCCACAACATACTTCCTCCAGGCAAGATACTTACTGAGTTTTTTATGAAATTCAGCATACTGTTTAAGCCGTTGCATGTTTTGAGAAATACCTCGTATACCAAGCCACCCCTCCTCTGCTACTTTAGCCGCAATAACACACTGGACATAGATATCGGCTTTTACACCTCCACTTACTGTGGGGTCATTGCTAGCATCAGCGGCTCCATTTACTCCAGTACGCAAGTTTGTCTTGAGGGCAAAGGTTGGAGTGAGTGTCCCATCAGTCACATTGAGCTCTTCCTCCACAAAACACTGTTTCCAACTAGCATAGTAGCCAGAAAAGTTACGGATACTATCATTATATGCCCCTTCAAATCGATACAGGTACTCCGAAATTCTTTCAGGAGGTATCCATGGGTAATCAAACCCAACATTTCTTGTACGTAAATCCACAAAAGGTATCTGTCCTATCAGTTGTACAATTTCTTCCACTCCTGTGACATTTTTTCGAAGAGCTTGCTCTACATTGAGACCAGCTCCTACCACACCAGCTGTTTGCTTGATAGATTGCCCAGACACACCAGGGTTGGCAATAGTGTTATCAAAAGAGTACTGTAGACTTCTTATGCTACATGCCACATA
>JBBKXV010000143.1:0-18324 GCA_037969665.1 Candidatus Altimarinota bacterium | reverse complement strand
TTACCCACAACATTCCTTTTTCTATGACTATGTTTCGGTTCATAATGCTCGTAAAGTATCTGTAATGGTATCCACAGCTTCTTGTGCTGACATCTTTTTATAAGTGCTGAAAAAAGAAGATTGCGGTATCAAAATCATACCAAGTCCTTTGCGATTTGCAATGTCCGTGGTAGTGAGGTTGTTTTGGATGTAATCATAGAGCTCTCGTCGCAGCTTGTGTAAGAGTACACTAGAGCCTTGACGCATCTTTGAGCTGATCAGGACACCATATCTCATGGGGTCTTGTTTTTCACTTAAAAAACCCACAAGAATGATCAAGTGGGGTAAAAATATCTTTTTTTTAGTCTTACGAAGGATCATTGCAAATGCTCTCTTTGAAAGACGTTGTCTTTTAGGGAGCATAGCAATGACTTATACAGTAAGAGATTTACGACCTCTTCTTCGTCGTCTAGCTATCACGCGAGCACCACCAGCAGTGGACATACGCTGTCTAAAACCATGACATCTCTTTCTCTTTCTTTTTTTGAGCTTTCCAAGCATATCGTTACTCGCTTAAAATGTTTAAATACGAAAAAAAATGTACAGTTAGGCGAGGGAGAAGTCAAGGGAAATATACCATTGATGCATGTAATATTTGTTACCCAAAAGGAGCGTGTATTGTATAAAGACCTTGCATTTCCCCATAAGTGTATATAATCACATAACAAAATGGACATTATGACAAGTAGTGAGGGAGTTATATTATGATACAATAAAAGGATTACATTATTTACAATCACATGAAAGGCATATTGAGAGGTAAGAGAGTTATATCCGCGTTGTTACTGTGTGGCATGATGATGCCATTACTTTCCTTTCCAGAGGTGCATGCAGAAGGAATCTATGGAAAAAGAACATTTAAAGTGACGGCGTACTATTCACCGTTACCTGACCAGTCTTTTTACACCACAGGGAGTTATGAGGCAGAAAAACGTCTCAATGGAGAGGGAGTGCGAGGTGCTTCTGGTAGAGAAGTATTTCCTGGAATGATTGCTGCACCAAAGAGTTATCCTTTTGGTACCAAGATCCAGCTTGATGGGCTTGGTGTTGGAACAGTGACAGATAGAGGAGGAGCGATTGTTGATGCAGGGGTGAGAGGACAGTCACACGACCGACTAGATATATGGATGGGATCTGGTGAGGAGGGACTAAGAAAAGCCCTAAAGTGGGGTGTGCGTATTGTAGATGGTGAAGTGTTTACTGATAAAAATGTTCAAGATACTATCTCAGTAGATGGTGTTGCATTGCCTCCAGTACAAACAAAAAAGGAACAAATTACTGAGACTGCAAAAAACAATATTGTTGAGGTAGAAAAAACGATCGTACAAAGTGAGCTAGAAAACTCCTTTCCAGGCTATATGGGAAAAGGGGCATCGGGAGAAGATGTAGCGTTGCTTCAAGTTGCACTGTATAGACTAGGGTATATGGATGGTGACATCTCTGGTAGCTATGATGAATATACTATTATCGCAATGTTACGAATGCAACTACAGCATCGTATAGTTGAAGATGAAGACCAGTACGCTGCGGGATACTTTGGTATTGCTTCTAGAGTAAAGCTATTACAGCAACTACAGGCAAAGGGGGTTTCATATGATGATCTCTCAGAGGGAGTGGAAAACTATAAGAAACGAGTGGCCGAGGAGTTGGTTAGTTCTCAACAGATTGAGAGTGCTAAACAGGCAAAAGTGGAAACCACAAAGCATGTTGTATATCAACCAAAACGGAGAGAGCTGGTGTTAGGTGGCATATTTGCATATGAGCCCACTGCTACTTTGGCATCCACAAAACAAGAAGTAAAGAGCTTGTATATCCCATATATAGATATGGAGCAAGAGCACAACTACGTTACGATATCTGGGAGTGAGCTTTCTAGCTATGATGTTCGGAGGTTACAAATCATGTTACGCAGCTTAGGGTATTTTAAACAAGAGCCTACGGGTATATTTGGTCCACAGACAAAACAGGCGATCATTGCTTTACAAGCAAAGCATGATATAGGAAAACAAGATGGTGTACTCGATGTAGAAACACAAAAATATATGGAGGGTATATGGACTTCCCATGTAGATACTTGGGGGATCATGGAAACCTTAAAAAAAGGAGATAGTCATGAGGATGTCAGTAGGATCAAGGCAGTGCTAGAAAGAGCTGGCTTTCCCACTGGGCCAGCAGGTACTCTCTTTACTCAGGAAGTAGAGCAGGCATTATTAGACTTTCAATTAGATCAAGGAGTCATCTCAACTAGTGACATTTATGGAGCAGGTATTGCTGGTCCAATCACAAGACGTATGCTCAATAAAGTACTGTTTAAGTTTCTTTAAGCGGCAGTTTGATTAAAAAACTTTTTCTGAAGATGGAGATACACCACATGGTGATCTCCATTTTTTTTGCATAAAGCATACCGCTCAAGACTCGGTGTAGCAGAGCCGTACACGAGATAGATAGGATTTCCAGCATCTCTCATGAGAGAGTGCATATATCTTGCGGCTGTACGAGCATCATATCTAGGGCTTTTATCACTTTTGTAACTCCATTCATGCTCCTCATCGATGATGATGCTGCCGAGGTCGGAAAAAGGAGCAAAGAGTGATAGTCGTGATCCGACGATTACCTTAGCATCCCCAGAGCGAATACGGCACCACTCTTGCATACGTTGCCCCATGGGGACTTTAGAGTGAAGGAGAGCTACTTGTCCTGGAAACCGTTCGTTGATATAACTAATCAGGTGAGTGGTGAGAGCAATCTCAGGTACCATAATCAGTGTTTGCTTGCCTTGCCTGAGCATCTCTCTAGCTATGTGGACATAGATCTCTGTCTTACCTGACCCCGTCTCACCATGGAGGAGGTAGGGGTAGCTTTGAGATGAAATAATAGTATCGTATACGGCTTGTTGTTCTTGAGAGAGAGTGTGGTCCTTCTTTGCACTTACCATGCTGATGGGCGCCACAAGTGGGCCAGCTAATTCTTGTGTATATCCTTTTTCTACACCGGTTTTAATCACTGCGGCACTAAAAGAAGCATGTAATTCAGACTTCTTCATACTCCCCTGAGACACAAGGAGCTCGTGCATAGCAATTTGTTGCCTTGCTGCTTTAGGTATGAGGTCTATATGAGCGAGGGGTATATAGACAGTACTTCGCTTGGGAATATATGCATCATGCCATATCTTTTCTGATATCATGAGCCGGAGCGCATGATGCATTGGTGACAGATAATACCAAGAAATCCAAGCAATGAGCTTACCCTGCCAAGGAAAGAGAACATTGCCAAAGGAGTGTGAACAAACTTCTTGTATCGATTCCAGTCCATCGGTAGTATCTGTCTTTCCCACTGCAATGATGACACCGCGCTGTAGTGAATTTCCTAGAGGAGCAATAACCTGTACTCCCACAGTGATACCCTGAGCGGATATTGTTGGTGGTACAAGATAGGTAAAGGGTTTACCAGGCATCCCTCGGTCAAAGAAAGCGATATCTACGGTGGTGGATGTATTCATACGGGGGGAGAGTAGTCTTGGTAGAGTATACTTTTTTTTAGTGAATTGAGAATGTTGAATTACGAAAGGAGAGTAGGTGACATTTTCCATTTACATTTTCTGCTATCAACTTAAACTTTATAAGCTATTAGTTATGTTCAAAATGCACTACCCAAAATACCTTAGACAAGTAGAAGAGGCCATCTCACGGTTTCCAGGAGTGGGTAAAACCACCGCTGAACGGATGGTAAGAAATATGCTCACGTGGAAGCCTGAGGATATCAGTAGGTTGGGTGATCTCGTGTTACACTTAAAAGAAAATATAGGCTTTTGTACCAGTTGTCATTACATTGTGGATAGCAAGCTGACGCTATGTAATTTTTGTACTGATACCTCCCGAGATCAAACGTTATTATGTGTTGTGGAGCAGTATGCTGATATTCCTTCTTTAGAGCTTACAGGGAAGTATCAGGGACTCTACCATGTACTAGGTGGAGCACTCTCTCCGCTCAAGGGGATGGGGCCAGGCCAACTTACGTTAGATGGGTTGTTTGCTAGGGTAAAGCATGGAGGGTTCCAGGAAATAATTATCGCAACAAATCCTACTATGGAGGGTGAGTCTACCTCTGCATACATTCGGCGGCACCTTGGTAATGAACATAACATAACTAGAATAGCAAAGGGGATGCCCATGGGTGGAGATATACATTATGCCGATGAAATTACCCTGGGTAACGCACTGGATCGTAGAGAACAGATCTAAAAATACCACTACGGCTGGATGATGTGATAAAATGTAGTATTACATCTCTATTTTGTAGATCATGTCTCACCCTAGTCAGTCACTTCTAGTTAGAGTGTTGGAGGTTTTTATTGCAATTACCATTGGTGTGATTGTCTTTTTTATAGTACAGGGAAGTGCCCCTGCACACAGAGATGCTTCTACAGAAAAGGACTTGCCGACTCCTATTGGTATCAGCACTACAAGTCCAGTGGTGGAGATATTTGTAGACTATACTTGCTTGCATTGTCAGTCATTTTTTAAGACAACATATCCAAAGATAAAGGAAGAGTACATTGACACAGGTAAGATTCAGGTTCACTTCAAGGATCTCCCACAGACTGGAGATGCCAAAAGTTATCTGCTACATCAAGTCCCACTGTGTGCAAGAGAGCAGGGTAAGTATGAAGAGGCTATTAGTTTGATGATTACAGATAAGAATTTTGGAAATGAGGACGTTATACTGAGTGCTGTTGGTAAGTTGGTTGGGGATGAGGATGAGCTGCTGTCATGTGTTCGTGAAAGAAGACATGATTACGCATTGATCACCGGACGCAGGGAGGCGAAGGCGCACGCTATTGATGCCACTCCAGCCTTTGTGCTAGGCTCCAAAACTATACAGGGAAACATTGAGTATGAGGTACTAAAAAGAGCAATAGAGACATACATAGCAAACTTGTAAAAAATACAGTTTTGTTGTATAGTAATATGAAGGGACAAAATTTATACAAAAACAAAAAACCATGCAACACAAGTTTTCCTTGGGGTTACTACTCAAAAAAGTAATGGGAGGTACACTTTGTACCTTGTACATGTTTGGAGTACTCATACCTTCACCATCATTAGTTTCTGTATTTGCTGAGGATATTGCAACTGTCACAGGAGTAGTGCTAGAAGAAACGCTTAGCTTGGGTAGTGGTGAAGTCCTTTCAGAGGTGGTAGAGGAGGAGACTTCACAGGTGTTAGACCAGGAAGAGCAAGGTAAACTGCCTCAAGGGTTTGCAAAGCATCTTTTGGATAGAGTCACAAAATTGGAAGAGCAATCACCGATGGTGACTCCACTTGGGTTGATGAATCACATCACTCTACCAGAGGAGCATCCTAGTCGTGATATCTTTTTGAGCGACGCCATATACATCCCAGAAGCTGTTGATGCGGTTGGATTGGTAAAAGACACCTTACGTGAGCCTCTCAAAGAAGCATTGGGTTTGGATACATTACGTGTGGTAGATGCTTCAGAGCCACTGCCTTCAGATGGGTATGTTTTTCAGTATGATAAAACAGTTGCTATAAAAGAAAAAAGGTATGCTCAGTTTACACAATACTTTCAAGCACTAGAGGTGAAGGGTGGAGCGCTTACTGTGGTATATAGTGAGGACACCAAGCAGGTGCTCTACATTACCACTACAGTCGCAAACAACCTTGATGCTCAGGATAAGTTTAACAGAGGATTACCTGCAAGTAATATCGACGAAGCTATTGCAAAGCATATATCTATAGATGGTCGACGGACTAGTATTTCTGAGGTATGGTACCCAGGGTATGATAACAATACTGCTGCATGGTTTGCAGCATACCATGTGACGCTGTCCGCGGAGGGGAGGGCTGATCAATACCTTATTCTTTCCATGACTGATGGTGCTCTACTGTCCCAAGGAAAAGATGAGTTTCATCAGGCCGGAGGTGTGAGTGTAAAAGCAAAGGATATCTTTAAGGATGAGGTGTTGCCACTTGCCTTACAGCCAATTGTGATTGGTGATACGCAATATACTACAGATCAAAATGGATTTGCTCTTCTTGCTGAAGGGGCACTATTTATGCAAGCAAAGTTGGATAATGGGTTTGTTGCTCTGCTAGAGGAAGAGGGTGGCAAGGCAAAGCAGCTACCCGTATCCCTAGGTTCTGGTAGCACCTTGAGTGAGGTATCTCTTGCTGAAGAAGATAGTGTTGCATCAAGTGTCTTTACCTTACTTAGAGAGATGGATGCACATGTACGTTCTATGGTGACTGGTGATACCGTGCCAAGGTTGCAAGTAGTTGAGAGAGATACTTGTGATAGCTTATACCAAAGTAAAAAAGCATTGATGCTACTTGGGATCTCACCTACATGTGAGCTATCAGTAGTTACGATCCAAAATACTATAGCGCATGAATATGCACATCATGCCATACAGTCACTGAGTAGTCTTTCCCCACATCAAAATACAGAGGAAGGCGCACTCACAGAAGCCTACGCAGAGTTTATCAGTGGGTACTTATTGGAAAAAATAGGTGTCTCTCGCACAGACGATAGTACGGTACAAAGCAAGCTAGCATGGTCTGGAAACATTACTGAGGATATGAAGTTTATGCTGCAAGCCTTAGATGCGCTTTCTTCATATACTGAGTCTGACGTGTTGGCGGCTTCTGTACTAGGTTCTTCACTTCACAATGCTCGTTCATTTGGGGAGGGGCTGCTTTTGGTACTCTTAGAACAAGATGACATGAGGTCAGCATTATTTCAAGAAGAGACCAGCTTACTCTCTGTCTTTGCTCCTTTTGGTATACTATATGCCTTTCCAGAGGTGAAAGAAGAGTTTGTCAGTGATGAGCTCATTGCAACTATTATTCCAAAAAGTACAGAGACGTTAGATACAAGGACTGTAGATATGGCTGCATTGCAAGAGAAGGGTGTAGAGGGTGATACGATCCTTGGCGCTTATGGGTTTGATGTTGGTGGGGATACTTGGGGCATTGATGAACAAGTTTTCTCTGGATATGGAAATAATGGATCATATTACACTCAGAACGGTTCTATCCCAGGTCAAGCACTCCTTTCACATGCAACTTCAATTGAACAGTCATCTGATTGGGTTGTTACTGGTGACATTAAAAAAGAAGGTAGTCACTACCTCCTGTCCCAGAGCAGTTCTTTGGAGTATCAAGGTGGTAAAGTTCAGTTGGATGATGAACACGGAGTAATTATAGCCTTAGGTGACCGTGTCTCAGACATGGACTATGCTCTTGCTTTTACATACAAAGATAAACAATACCAGACTATCTTAGGGTTTGCAGACGGGGTACTTAGTATTAACGGTATTACTCAACAGACTGTTTCTGCAAGTACTGAACTATATATGTATACATACAATAGTATACTGTATGTTCAGGGGAAGGATGGAGTCTACGGGTTTACTGCGCTTGCTACTCTAGAGAATGATCAAAGTCCAAATGGAGTTGTGATATCAAATAATTGTCCAGGGGACTGTAAGGAAGATGGAGTTGTCGCATTACTTGGTGTAAGTAGGAATCCAAGGGAGTTTTCTCCTATGGAGGTCCTCAAAGTGAAGAATGTAGAAGACCTGAGAGGATTTAGTACTTCTGGTACAGCAGATCTCAGTGATGAAAGGGGTGGTATCTCTATTGCCAATGCAGATGCTTATACCTTGAGAAGGGAGCTTCCACTATCACAACAGGAAAACTTTGAGTATACACAAGAAGTGCACTTTGGAGATGGACAAACAAGCATTGAAATTGCAGATAGTAGTACGCTATATAAGATCAGTAAGGAAGGGAGTGATCTAGTGGTATCTTGTGGACAGAGTGAGTATTACCGATCCGCTGTTGCTGATCAGGTGACACTCAAGGTCATTAAAAGTGAAGAAAGTGTCCGGTTATTTGTGGATGGACAGAGAGTATTTAAGGGAAATAGTAGCGCTATGTGTGTGCAGAGTGGTTCTTATATTAAGTATCAAATTTCAGGTAATGGAACGGTCCTTGGGCAAGGTGTATTAGCGATGGAGTTACCTGGGGTGGGCGTGCAGGAGACAAGGACTAGCAGCTACTCACAGTATGCCTACGCAGTCTATACTGAAAAGGGACTATACGTACTCGATGGTGAAACCTTAGATGTGCTTTATGGGAAGGTGTTACCATTTTCTACAGCAACTATTACAAAAGTGCGCTATACAGATGGGATAGTACAAGTTTCTTATGAGGGGGGTGAGTATATCATTATGCTTTCTTCTGGCGTAACAAAAAATGTTACTTTGGATCAAGTACAATCTCTTGGAGGTGAGTATAATTTAGCCCAAAGTGGAAGTTACTTTGATGGAGCCTACCATGTTGCTGTATTGGCAGTACCACAAAAGAATACTAGCTTGATAGATCTTTTTGAGTTAGAGACCATGACAAAGCTCGCTAGTGAAGAGTATGGCTGGGAAGGGATTATAGATATAGCTGCAAATAAAGGAGGCTATGATGTTATTGCTCTGAAAAGTGGCAAAGTGCTAGTGCAACACGTAGATGCAGTGCTTGGGGAAACAATGTCGTTACAAACAGATCTCTTATCAAAAAATGCACGTATTGAAACTACGTCTCAAGAGGGAGTATTGGTGAGAGATAGTGGTGAGTTGTTCTATATTGATTACCGTCTTGGGCGAGTTATCCGACCACTTGCTGAAGCAAGAGAGGTGATTACCTTTATGCCTAAAAATGAAAGCTATACGGTAACGGGCGATGAATCTTATGGAGAAAATGGATACGTTCTTAATAAGGGAGGTACTATCGAGATTCCACTACAACGTGCAAGTAAAGACACGATGATGACACTGAAATCCAATAGCCTTGCAGGAGGTGAGGTGGAGTTGCGCGGAGCAGAAGGTACTATTCAACTCAGTAATAATGCAAGAGAGGTAACTCTTCGTTTTGGTGCTGAGGTAGAGAGGTGTGCTCTTGGTGATACCTTTGATACCAAGTCTTTGTTCTTGATAGATAAAACAGTAGAGGGGTATCGTGTGACTTTTGGCGAATGTATACTGCAAAGTACATTACAGGTGATAGAGGAAATGAATATTGCAGCGAGAGATAACAGTATTCTACTTTCAGACTTGGAAATAAAAAATAGCACTAACTATCTGTATGGTAGCACGGGGTTATCTCATGGTCTTCGAAATATTAGTCGGGCATATGCCCGTGCCACACAAGTTATTTTTGAAAGTATTGGGGGATATATAGCAAGTATGAGCAATAGTGGGGAGATCGTAACATCCTTGATTAAAAAAAGTGAGTACTCTGTATTCCAGCAGTTCGTGGTGAGCATCGAGAAAGGTACAGGGAGAAATAGGTATGCGGTATTTACAGCAGACTCAATTAGCTTACTAGGTACACCTGAGGAAAATAAGGCACCAAACGCCCCAAGAGGTATCGAGATAAGTGATTTGGAAACAGGTAATATAGTAGCGCCAACTTCTCTTGAAAAAGAAATGAAGATTGGACTATCTGCAATATACGATGATCCCAATGCATCAGATAAGCTGTCGAGTATTGAGGTGCAGATTTCTGAGAATAGTAGTTTTTCTGGAGATATCCTGCATAGTCAAGTCTATACTGTATCTGCAACAAAAAGTGGAGAGAGAAGTGAGACGATCACATACGCTGGCGAGACATTATCATCAGAAAAAACGTACTACCTCAGACTACGTTTCTACGATGAAAAAGGAGCAGTTGGTACCTTTAGTACTCCTCTCGCGTTGTCTTTTACGACGTATGCAAAGACATTTACACTATCCAACACCAAGGATCCATATAACCTCCCCCATGTAGATGGTGATGAGATAGCGCATCTTTCTTTCTATTCTAGCTCTTCTGAGACATGGGGAGAAAATAGTGGCTATACTCGGGAAGGAAACTTGATGGCGAGTGGGACACCTGTACAAGGTGCAGGTACAATTATTAATAGTAAGGTGCTTGCACTTGAAAATAGTATCCATGGTGCCAACATTGACTTCCGTGATGGTGCATTACTGCGTCTCGGAGAAGTGATGACCTTATCATCTTTTGATGGCGGGGTAGGAAAGGTAACTACCAATGTAAAGAAAAAAAGTTACGCTGAGTATGCATTAGATATTAGTAGTATAAAGACATCACTCGGTAGCACTATTGTAGAGCTGCACGATGGAAGAAAAAAAGTAGAACTTGAGGTAGGTAATAATAGTATTGCGCTCGAAGGAGTTTCTACAAGGGCAGATATTTCCGCAGCAGCTCATGATATCCAGGTCAAAAAATTTGGGTTAGAGGGGCAGCTTTATGTGGATGGTTTCCAGACGTTTACCTTTGACTATAATGCCCTTCCAGACTCTATTGCAGAACCATCTGTAAGCCTTTCTTGTGGTAGCGGAGCATGTGAGACGGTGGTAAAAGAAGTACGCTTTGGAACGGCCAAGGATAAAGCAGGACCATATGCTCCATGGTATGCACATCGGGGGGCATTTCCAGAAAATCTCTATCTACTTGCTACAGAAAAGGGCGTGGAACTCATAAATGCTGATACCTACGCAGTATGGAGTGAGATCTCTTATGACCTACTGCCTGATCATGCGGGAGTTATGAGTGCAGATCAGATGACCTATGCCAATGGGGTAGTACATGCTGTGGTGACGGAAGATGGTGTGGCACAGGGGCTACTGATGGTAGATTATGTTCGTGCGAGAGCAGAGTATCAAACACCAACAGGACTCTATAGTGCGACCTTTGGTCTTGATGGAACCATAACAGACTTTACTAAGGTTAATGACAATAGTCATGCCTTGCCAAAAGTTATTATATCAAAGTACCTAGCCAATGGTGCGACAGTTGTAGCATCAGGTAGTGGTACTCTCTTGAGTATTCAAGAGTCTGGAAAAGAAACACGTGAGATGACTCTTTCTGCTGTACTGAGAGATGTAGTGGTTGCCTCTGATGGTGTGGTGGTTGTCCTTACTGACACAGGTATAGATACAGTAGCAAGCGGAGCAGGAGTACAAAAAACAGTCTTGAGCTTTTCAGAAGGGGAAACATATGAACACCTCAAGGTATATGGGCAGCCTGGTCTAAAAAAAGTTGCACTTATTGGCAACAACTCTCTGCAACTGCTGCGGCTTGAGGAGTCAGGGCAACAGGTACTAGAAAGTACTGATCTGCTTCCAGTACTAGGGTTCACTGAGGTAGTTGATGCTGGATTTAAAAACTCTCAGTTTCTTTATGTGCTAGGAAAGAGAGAGGATACGGTGGAGACAATAGTTGTAGACGTAGAAAAACAAGAAGCGGTGCAGAGTATTGGGGAGTATGTGGAGGAACCTACGTCACTTACACTTCGGCCAGATTATGAGATGTACATCATCGTAGATGGGGGAGACCTCATAGTGCGTTCAGACCTTGTACTCGATAGGCCAACAGAGCTCAAGACCTATGCTGATGTACTCTATCCAGAAAAGCAGATTAATATCACATGGCGTGACCAGTCAGATGAGGAGTTTGGATATATGATTGTTCGTTCTAGTGATAGTATTGTTGATCTCTCTAGTGATGTCGTAGGATTTGTCTCAAAAGATGTGGAGTCTTTTCAGGACACAACGGTGGAGCCAAATACAACCTACTACTATAGAGTGTATGGAGTACACCCTGGAGATATTGCAGCCACCGGAACAAGCTTTGCGGCTACTGGTTCTGAGCCTGAGAGTATTTCAATTTGTAATAGTGGATGTAGTCAATCATCATTGCAGGGTGCGCTAGATACTCTTTCTGATAATGCAAAGAAAAAAGGTGCTGTGATTACACTGGATACTGAGTATCTTTCTGAACCAATAACTATTGGTAATCAAAATATTCCACTCCTGCGTATTGAACAAAAAAATCAGGATCAGGTGACAAAGTTGCATATTACTGATAGCAGTAAAGATGCTATCACCATAGATCACGTAGATAATGTTGTGATAGAGGGGCTTCAGATCACGGGAAACATGAAAAATGTTGTACACGCTTCAGGTGATAATCAGGTCTTCCGAAACAATATTTTTGGAGGAGCATCGGACCCTACTCTTGGAGCGGGTCTCCAGATTGGTAGTTCCAATGTTACCATTGAAAATAACCTTTTTTACGGGAATACTACAGGTATTTCTATACCAAATGGATCTGATACCATCGCAATCTTAAGTAATACGGTAGATAGTAATAGTACTATTGGTATTACTGTGGGATCTACAGCGGGATTGACTATCAAAAATAATGCCATTACCAACAATGGTACAGGTCTATACGTTCATCCATCTTCTACAAATGTCAATATTGCGCATAACTACTTATATGGAAATGCCGTGGACTATAGCGGTACACTGGCGGTGGGTACCAATGATAGAAGTAGCACCTCTTTCCCTCCATCCTCAAACCCTCGCTATGCACCAGGTTTTTTGTTACAGCACATTGCATTAGGAGATAACTTTAACTCACCAATGATTGACGCTGGTAGTGATGCTAGTGAGGTACTAGGGTACACTACGTTTACCACACGTGCGGATGGGTTAGGTGATGGTGGTATTATAGATATTGGATATCATACTGTGGCACTGACTACGGCACCACTTTCTGCACCTGCTGCACCTAAAATTGTACAGGTGACTCAAGGGACTGATAAAAAGACACAGCTCGTAGTGAGTTGGGATGATAGGAGCTCTTCGGAAGATGGCTACAAGGTATACCGTTCTACCACTAGTGGAGTCACATCAGCTACTGGTATAGAGGTGGGAAATCTTGCTGCAGATACTCAGGTATATGTAGATTCTGGGCTAACACCTGGAACGACATACTACTATCAGGTTTATGCATACAATGCACAAGGAAGCAATGCCTCACCAGTGGAGGGAGTGGGCACCACAGATAGTAATGGACTCTCACTACGACAAGTGTGTAGCACGGGTTGTCAGTACAGTACTATTCAGTCTGCAATCAATAGTATTGTAGGCGCTGGTGCCTATGAGATTCGAGTGGCACCTGGAGTATATATAGAAAACCTAGTCATGAGTGCTGTTCCAGCTACATCAATCCGCCTTGTCTCTGCTGTTCCTGGTGAGCTGGTAACCATCGAAGCTACTAGTACAGCTAACTCTGTTCTACAAATGACCAATCAGGCCAATGTCTATCTACAAGACGTTATGTTGAGACGTGGTATGAGGGGTATTTCCACTTCAAATGCTGATAATGTCACCTTAAGAAATGTGTATATTATTGATAATAGAGACTATGGGTTGTACCTCACGGTGGGTTCCACAGGATGGGATATTGAAAACTCTGTCGTAGCATCAAATGGTCAGGCTACTACCAATAGTGGTGTCTACATCCAGGGTACAGCATCAGCTATTGCCAATTTTACGCATAATACTGTTAGTCATAACTACGGCTCTGGAATATATATGCACGCTGGAGGTACTATCGGGGTGATGAATAATAATATCTTTAGTTACAATGGACGCTATGGTATTGAAGTGAGTGCCACAGGTGTTAACGGTGTCACCACAGGTAATTATAATAATTACTATAGAAATGCTATAGGTACCAAAGAGCTACTCAGCACAGTACTCAACTCACCAAATGATACTACTCATGAGGTCAAGTATGTGGACAGTCGCTTTAATATTATGAGTGGCTCTGCTGTACTACAAGCGGCTTCAGATAGTGGCGCACAGGGTAGGGCAACTGTATCTGTGACAAGAAGTGACCCATACCCCGTATATGCTGATACGTTTGTAGGTGATGATGTCCTAGGAAACGGATCTATAAATAACCCTTATAAGACTATTGCAAGGGCAGTAGCACATCCAAAGGGAGGGATTGTAACAAAGTTTCATAGAGTGATTGTGAGGGCTGGTACCTATGTGGAAAATGTTGTTGTTGAAAATAACGTTGAAATCACGGGAGCCTCAGGAGAAACAGTAGTACTCAGAGCGAGCACAAGCGCTACACCTGTGGTCATGGTAGGAACACATGCAGTCAACTATGGTACTACGTCGTTTGCGACGCGAGGACTTTCTATTACCTCTGGTAGTGCTGGTGTTTCATTTGCAAATAGGGTAGTGGGTATAGATATCAGAAATACATACTTTAAAGATAATAATGGAAATAATGGAGGAGGTATCTATAGTGCTGGCGAAGCTTCTTTCGTAACCATAGAAAACAATACCTTTGTGGATAACTATTACAATGGTAATAGTGGAGCTATATTCTTTGATGGTGCTTCAGCAAGGAGGGGAATCACAGTAAACTCAAATACTATTTCTGGTGCTCACGGATACGGTATCTATGTAGGAAATGCAGATAATCGTGATGTTGTGATGAATAATAACACCATCTCAGGTGTGAGAAGGGGACTAACACTGCATGTGTTGTCACCAAAAAACTTTACCATTGAGGGCAATACATTAACTAACATTGCTGGTGTTTCCGGTATAAGTTTCTCTGGTATCGTTGGACTTACTGTGACAGGAAATGTCTCTGCCACAGGAAATACTATAGACGGCCATGCTGCAACTTCAACTCATAGTGGTATATATATGTCACTCGCTGCTAGCGATAAGTCACATGTATTTCAGAACAATACAATAAAAAATACGACCACAAACAGTGGTTATTATTCAGGTATTCAAGTGGACCAATCTGGTGCAGTGAATAACCTTACTATCACAGCAAGCAATAATACTCTTTCCAATCTATCTTGTGGTAGTCGCTGTGGTATAGGTGCATACCTCATAAGTACAAACACATCTACACTGATTGCAGAAAATAATACGATGAGTAACGTAGGAAATATTTCCTTTGATAACTATGGTGCAATCTATGCTATAGGTCTCAAGCAAGCGACCATTCGTAATAATACCCTTGAGAATATGCCAACGTCCCGAGGTGTATACCTCACTTCAGTACCATCCCCGAGTGGTCCTACGGAGATTTCCAATAACACAATCAAGGGTGCAGGATATGATGGAATATTACTCGTCGGTGTAGCTAATGCTCAGATCAAGGATAATACTGTGGAGAGTAGTTTGTATGAAGGTATTAAGGTTCAAGATGCCTCTAACAATGCATTGATTGAACACAATAAGGTAATCAATAGCCAACTAGATGGAGTCACTATTTCAAAAAGTACTGGTGCTGTCATCAAAAACAATCTCATCACCAATGGTGGTAGTAGTAGTACTGTGGGTATGGATAACAGTACGGGTAATTATGGTATTACATTGGGTGAGCTTGCAGGTGCTCCTACGGTGACAGCTGTCATCGAGCAGAACACCATCGCCAATAACTATGGTGGTGTTGAAATTATCAATGGGGCAGTGGCTACAATCATGCGAGATAATATCATCGCGAATAATGGTCTGTATGGTCTCAAGGGGCATGCAGCATCTGCTGTTACAAGCTTCACAAACAATACGTTTTATAATCATGCTCAGGGTAATACAGATGCGTTCTTTAGTTTAGCAGGAAATGGAAATGAAGCAGTGGATCCAGTCTTTGTTGATGCAAATTACAATCTCAAAGATACATCCACTGTACTCAATACAGGTACAGGAGGTATAAAGCGAGGTTGGCAAGATGCAACCAGCAATACGGCAGCGCTAACAATGCTTTATGTTGATGCAAATACAGGAAGTGACGCAGTTGGAACGGGTACAGTTGGTAGTCCATACAAGACTATCATGGCTGCTGTACGAAATATCAAAAACCCAGTGCGTAGTTTCTTTAGCACGGTGGTAGTGAAAAATGGTACCTACAATGAACAGGTAATCTTAGATCGTCCAGTGCGTATCCAAGCTGCTCCAGGTGCGACGCCTGCTATCAGCTTTAGTGGTGATAATATATTGAGTACAAATGCATTTAGAGATCCTACTCTTACCACGCTCAATGGTATGCATGACATCTTTATCCAAGGATTAACTATGCGTAATGCAAGCCGTGGAATATATCTCCGTGATGCAGGGTTAAAGATGTTTTTTGATAGACTGACTATAGAAGACATGACCTCAGGAGCTGTCTCAATGGCCACTGATCACAATATCTACTTTGGAGATGTAACCTTTACCAATAATAGTATTAAACGTGTCAGTACTGTTGCAGTGGAGGGTGCATTATATACACCATCCAATAAAAACTCTGGAGCACAAACCATCACAGATAACTATATATATGATACTGCCTATGGAGTACTCCTATCAGGAGGTCAAAGAAAGCAGGTGGATATGCATCGTAACACTATTGGTAAGGTGAGGAGGGGACATGCTCTTACGGCCACGGTGGCAGGTAATGTCAATATTACCAATAATGTCATTGATGATCTTGTGAGTATTGCAAATACAATATATGGGGGAATAAGTGTGCTGGATGCTACTGGAGATGTGACAATCACAGGAAATAGTATTAGCAATGGAGTGCTAGGTAGTAGTACCCACGGTGGAATAGTAGCCCATCAGGTGGCGGGTAATATCAATGTGCAAGGTAATACGTTGGCAAATATCACCACAAGTGGTACTGCATATACACCAGGTATATATACTACTGGTACTGCTGTGACTGGGAAGGTCGTCACCATTAGTGGTAACACGCTTTCTGATTTAACAGCTACAAACTACGCATCTGGAATCTATGTGACATATCCTGCGGTTGGAAATAGTGTAACAGTGCAAGGCAATAGCTTAACGAGGGTTGCAGCTACCACTGGTCCAAGTGCATTTGGTGCCATAGAAATAACAAATGCTACAGATGCAACAGTTGATAGTAATATTGTAGTTGATGGCACCTTAGTTAGTGCGGTTGCTCTATTCAACGTAAAGGCAAGCAGTGGCAACAAAGCTGAAGTTAAAAATAATACTGTAGTCAATTCTGGGTTACATGGGATATTAGTTTCTGGATCAGATTATGTTGATGTAAGTAACAATGATCTCAATGGTGGTACCTATGATGGATTTGAGACACATGGTACGACCTCTACCTTTGTTACCTTGATCGGAAATAAGATTAGAAATTTTAGACGACATGGAATGGATATTTCCTTTGCTACTGGGGTACAGGTGGTAGATAATCTCATCGTTGAAAATGGTAGTGCGGCTGTGGCCAACTCTGGTCATGGTGTACATGTGGGATATAGCACTACAGGTGTTGTGTCGCTCATGCAGGGAAATACCATAGCCTCTAACTATGCAAGTGGTGTACAGATTTCAGGCAGCTCATCAATCACAAGCTTAAAAGATAATATCATTGCTTACAACGGTGACTACGGTCTGTCACGTGCTGCTGGAGCGACTGTAGGTGCCTATAGCACCAACTCGTTTCACCAAAATGCAAGGGGCAATGTTGATGCCAACTTTACCCTAGGAACAAATGGTAACATTGTTGAAGCACCACAGTTTGTAGATAGTAGTTATAATCTACGGGCATCTTCACCTGTGTTGACTACATCTAGTACAAGTGGAAAGAGAGGATACCCTGGATCAACTACCACAGCTACTGCTTATACGGAGGTCTTCGTTGACGCAATAAATGGTAATGACGCTACTGCGGATGGTTCATCGGGGTTACCGTATAAGACTATCCAGTCTGCGGTCAATCATGTTAATACTCCTGCAAAGATGAGTTTTACCGAGGTAAAAGTACGACCTGGATTGTACAATATTTCTGAATCAATAGTGGTAGATCATCAGCTAAGATCTATAGAGGCTACTGACCCTGCCCAAAAGCCTGTCATTAATGTAACGTTAACAAGTGTGGATGGTATCACCTTTGCGGGTAAATACAACAATGTAAAAGCACTCCGTGAAGGTGCCATGGGGGTTGTTATAAAAAATATTATCATACAAGGTGGAAATCGCTCGATATATGTACAAGGTAAGCCATCGCAACTGGTGATGGATGGTCTTGAGCTTTCTGGTGCTACAAATGAGCAGATCTTATTTGGATCTAACGTCGCAGGAGCAGTGCTCAAAAAATCTATTTTGAGGAATGGTGGACACTATGCATTTAGTGCGGGGTCAACAAACCTCTGGGGACTAGTGATCCAAGAAAATTTATTTGAAAACAGTCGGTATGGTATCAATCTGGGTAATGTAAACTACGCACCTGTCACGTTTGTGGGCAATATGATTACTGGTACGTGGGGTGGTAGTACGACAAATTATCTGTATTTGTATGCTGGTCGTGATGTGGATATACGTGATAATAAGTTTTTGGATAATACAATGTCCAGTGG
>JBBKXV010000142.1:0-1325 GCA_037969665.1 Candidatus Altimarinota bacterium | reverse complement strand
CAGAGGTCTGCAAAACCTTGCACAGCGGTTCGATTCCGCTACGCACCTCCACCATTCTTCGCCAACCTTCTACGCTAAAGCTATGAAGGTCAAGAGGCTACGAATGGCTTAGTTGCGAAGTAGAGTTGAGCAGAAGAACGAGTTTCCTGCGAAGCCTTTAGGTGAAGGACGGGCTGTTTCTTATATAAAGCTATAATATACTCTGAGGGTCAACATCTACCACACATCCAGCGGGGATGGAAACAGATTCCAGCAATGCTCTTGGGTTTTTTCCACGTATGATAATATTGTGACGATACTTTTTAAATCGCTTATGCACAAATGCAGGAGAGGTCATAATATCCAGAGTAATCTTTTGTTCCTTTGCTAAGAGCGTGAGCTTTGTGGTGAGATCCTTGCTTATTTTGTTTGCTCTTTGCTGATCAGCATGGGAACAAATAATCTTTACTATACTGCCCAATGGTGGGTAGCCAAAAAGTGCTCGTTCTTGCAGGGCGATGTTGGCAAAACCATCGTAGTCACCCTCAATTGCTAGTGCCAAAATAGGATTTTCTGGTTGGTAGGTCTGGATGATGACGCGATGTTCACCTTTTCTACGCCCTGTTCTTCCCAGGACTTGCCTAATCAACTGATAGAGCCGCTCTCCTGTACGAAAATCAGGGATAGACATCCCGATATCTGCATTGATTACTCCCACGAGTCCGATATGTCCTGTATCTATTCCTTTTGCTATGATTTGAGTTCCGATAACAATATCTATCTTTCCAGACTGGAGTTGCTCAAAAAACTCTTCTTGTAAACGGGTGGTACGCAGAGTGTCACTATCTGCCCGAGCAATAACTTTTCCTGGGAAAAGAGTATGAAGCTCCTCTTGAATACGCTGGGTACCTAGTCCAATATTTTCTATGGAGTCTTTTTTACACGATGGACATGTTTTTAGAGCAGGCTTGATAATACTGCAACTATGGCACATATAAAATCCACCTTTAGTATTGTGGTAGGTCATACTAGTATCACAATGCTCACAGGAAAGAGTAGCACCACAGCTCGTACAGATAAGCGCTGAGCTGTGACCACGCCTATTGAGAAAGAGTAGGCACGTCTGATGTGCTACTAGGGTTTCCTCCATAGAGTGGAGCAAAAAATCAGAAAGAGCACTGTGAGTACGCTTTCTTTTCTCTTTTTTAAGATCTACGAGAAATGTTTTTGTGGACATGTAAAGATAAAGCTGTAGAGACAAAGCGTGTACCTCTGTATAATAGAATCTAATGATGCCAATCACAAGGCAACTTGACTATCTCATTCTAGCACTGTATAGTCTAGAG
>JBBKXV010000141.1:0-1172 GCA_037969665.1 Candidatus Altimarinota bacterium | reverse complement strand
CTTTATTATCAGTATTATTGCGGCAATTGGCGGGGCAACGCTACTACTATCACTTAGCAGTGTACAAGTAGAAAAAGTATTTGGAAGTATAATATTACTACTCATCCCACTGATCCTTTTCAAAAAGAAGTGGGGTATCACTCACGATACAAAAAAATCAACATGGGTTCGAATGGTGGGATACATCGTATATATCATAGTCGCTATCGGGCAGGCGGGTATCGGTGCGGGGCTTGGATTAGTCGCAACCTATACATTAGTAACATTTTTTGGGTATTCAATTATTCATGCCAATGCTACGAGACGAATTGTACTTATTGTCCAAAATGGACTTACATTTTTTATCCTGTGGTATTATGGTCTTGTTGATCTACGCATTGGATTCGCACTTCTTATCGGTAGTTTGATTGGAAATTATCTAGGAGCGCGGCTAGTGATATACAAGGGAAATGCATTTGTAAAGATATTTTTTATATTACTCGTCACTGTTTCAGGAATTAAATTACTCCTATGATCAACACTGTATTTTTTGGCACACACACGTTTGCGACTACCATCTTACAATCACTCATTGATAACCCAGATATCACAGTGTCCCTGGTCATTACCCAGCCAGACAAACCAGTGGGAAGGAAAAAGTTACTGACTCCTCCACCAGTAAAGATACTTGCAGAGGCGCATGGTATAGTAGTCGAGCAACCAGAGTCACTCAAAGGGTACGAACTTCCAGGAACGTTTGATATTGGTGTCACGGCGCAGTATGGCCTTCTTGTACCCAAGCACATCTTAGATGCACCAACACACGGTATACTCAATGTCCATACCTCTCTTCTTCCCAAATATCGTGGAGCCTCCCCTATTCAGTCTGCACTGATACATGGTGAAACTGTCACTGGCGTCACCATTATGAAGATGGATGTTGGCCTAGACACTGGACCCATACTTGCGCAAACATCGCTCCAGATTGAGCCAGATGATACGTACCCAGTACTCGACCAAAAGCTAGCCAACATCGCCGCACCAGCGCTAAGAGAGGCGCTCACACTATATGTAGCAGAAACACTATCGCCAACCCACCAAGCTGATACAGAGGCCACACACTGCAAACAATTTTCTCGAGATGACGGAAAGATTGATTGGTCAAACACTACAACAGAGATTTATAATCTATA
>JBBKXV010000140.1:0-6857 GCA_037969665.1 Candidatus Altimarinota bacterium | reverse complement strand
ACCATTGTCCTAGTATCAAAGCTATACTTTAATCGTATATTACAAGAGGTAGAACAGGAGGAATTGTACAACACACTCAAATTTGCAGTGATCATTTTTGTTATATTGCCGGTACTTCCAGATACAGCTATAGACCCCTGGGGAGTACTCAATCTCCAGGAGATCTGGTATGTAGTAGTGCTCATCTCTGGGATAAGCTACGTGGGGTATATTGCAAGTAAAATTATTGGTACCGACCGGGGAATTATCCTCTCTGGGATCCTTGGTGGACTGGCTTCTTCCACTGCGGTTGCATCCTCTATGGCTGAGCAAAGCAAAAACAATACAAAGACAGTCCACCCCTTTGTTATAGCAACTATCGTCGCCTCAAGTATGATGTTTTTTAGAGTGCTCTTTTGGGTATACTCTTTCAACAGCAACCTCGTAGGTACACTATTAATACCAGTGGTTACCATGGGAGTCGTCAGTGCAATCTGCGTAGGTATTTATTTTATTATAGATAAACGCAAAACGGGAAAAGCGCATATCCCTACTGCTAGTTCAGAGCTTCGTAGTCCTTTTCAAATACTTCCAGCACTTAAATTTGCACTCTTCTTTGTATTTATTTCTCTCTGCTCCGTAGGTGCACTACACTACTATGGTGAGGGAGGTACTTACATTATAAGCCTTATTTCTGGACTTGCGGACGTTGATGCCATCACTGTATCTCTATCAAGACAAGCACTTGATGGAAATCTTACCAATATTATTGCAACAAGAGGTATTATCATTGCTATGATTACCAATACCTTTGTAAAGCTGGTGCTCGCAAAAATGTTTGGAGGAAAAGCATTTGGAAACCATATCCTAGTAACCTTTGGGGTCATACTGCTTTCCGGAGGAATTGCCGTGCTCTTTATATAAAGGAACACTACCTCACAAAATTTTTCATCACGCGTTGAATTTTTCGCTCTTCATCACGCATTTTGATAGTCTGTCTTTTATCAAATTGCTTTTTACCACGAACAATACCTAGTGTAGCTTTGATGTACGGGGCTTTTTCATATATTTCTAAAATCACAGCAGAACTTCCTGCTTGCTGCAATGCAGTGACTATTTTTATGATTTGGTCTCGCTTTAAAAGTAGTTTTTTCTTTCGTAGTGGTTCAATAGCCATGTGGGTTGCATACTTGTATTGAGAGATGTGTAGTCCCTCTACCCAGAGATCTCCCTTCCACTCATGGACAAAATTTCCCTTGAGCCTAGCAAGGCCCTGACGCAAAGACTTTACCTCACTGCCAAGCAGTTTTAATCCCGCTTCGTAGGTATCTATGACTTCAAAATCAAAAAATGCTTTCTTGTTCTTTATTCTTTTCATGCTTTGGATATACTAATGCACATATACTGCTATCATATCTCGCACCTACAAAAAAACAATGGATAAGGTCTTATACTCCACTATAGAACTCCTACATACCCACCTCAAGAGCAACGGGATCATGAATACTCAGAGGCTCCTCATTGCAACACCTTTTTTAGGTGGTGCGTATTACTTTGCACTCTCCCTCATATTTTCCCAAATCAAAAGCCACGGCTCAGCGGCAGAGTTACATCAGGCAATCATTGGAAGTCACCCAGACTTACACGTATACTCCCCAGTAAATGGTATTATTTCCATTGCCACCGCACGAAAAATCAAAGAGCAAGCCTCACTTTCCCCCCATGGAAAACAAACCATTATCCTGATTCGAGATATAGATACTTGTACCATTGAGGCCGCCAATACTCTTTTGAAAATTATTGAGGAACCTCCGGAGAATACCGTGTTTATCTGCACCACAGAGCAACATCATGACGTACTATCAACCATTCTCTCGCGGGTGACTACTATTTTTCCACAACATCCGGACCCCACTCTGTTACTCCAACTGTATCTTGCAGATGAGTCTGAAGAACTGTCACAGGAGAGTTACGATAAGACGGTTCGAATGGTAGAGATATTTTTAGACATCAATACTGGTTTTAGCGTAAAAATGGATTCTCTCCTCCCATTCTTTTCTGAAACAGACCGTACTAATGAAAAACTTTTCTTTTATATCGCAAGCACCAAGCTACAACAGCAGCTACAGTTGTTGTATAATGAAAACATAGGATCTAAAGACTATAAAAAAATTACGACAGTGTTCACTCAACTCAACAATTATAAACAACAACGCCAGGCACATAGTAATAAAAAGCTATCCCTTGGAGCACTCATACTAAGCACTTTATGAAAGATACTCATTTCTCAGCACACATCCTACTCTACGGAGCATCATTGCTTTGTGCTGTTATTGCATCAGTCCTCCTCTTTATTCCCAAAATTAATGAGCCAGCTGCTCCAGTTGATGGTGCCCGCAGTACACTTTCCTCATCTCTACTATCAGAAATAACTCCCTTTGAAGAAACTATTACACCTCAAAGCTATGGTGAATGGGTTGCACAAGGAAAAGCATTTGAGGAGCAGGGAGAGCTACGAAGAGCACTGAGTGCATACCTTGCGGCAGGCTCCATGGATGCAACGCCCACTGAGCCCTATCTTCGAAGAAGTAGCATTTATGTTTCACTGAGAGAGTATGATAAGGCCCTCAAGGAGGTGGAAACACTGTTGCAAAAAGACTCAAAAAATCCCGACTACCAAGTGCGGTATGCCTCTGTGCGCCTTCACCAAATAGAGGCTGAGAGCAACACTGCTATCTTGCAAGATGCCAAGGATCGCCTTGCCCAAATTTCACCAAAAACTCAAGAAAGCATTTTTTTAGAATGTTTAATCGCCACCTTTACAGAGCATACCCAGGCTACCATAGAGCTTTGTAGCAATGTGCCAAACACCCCTTCCGAGCAGCTGGGAGCCCTAGCAACAGAGCTAGTAGAGCAAGAAAAAGCCTTTACTACCTTTAGTGATGGAGATCCCTCTTTTGTAGATACCCTCCATGCTAAAACCTACACCGCCATGGGATTTTATCGACTAGCAGCAGCTAAGCTACGAGGAGTCATAGAACGAAGAGGTGATTATAGAGATGCCTGGACACTTCTTGGGTATACCTATCTTGCATTAGGGCAAGCAGATACAGCCAAGTTAGCCCTTAGTCAAAGCTACCAACTAGATACAACAAGGCCAGATTCTCAGTACTTACTAGCGCTTAGTCATGACCGACTGGGGGAAAAAGATCAAGCTATTAACTTTTACACCTTAGCCATATCCAATCAGTATAAGGATCCAATCACTGTAAAGAGAAGACTCGTTGAGCTCTTTAAAGAAACCTCACGGTATGAAAAGGCACTGGATACTATGATGGACCTGATCCAAATAGATACATCTAGCACTGTCACTGACTACATTGATCCCATTTGGATCTACATTGATATTTTACAACGCCCACAGGAGGCCTTGGCTATTGCCAAGGAGGCAAAACAACGATTTCCTGAGGAGGCAGATAGCTACAACTTGTTAGGGTGGGCCTCCTTTGCAGGAGGACAATTAGATGAAGCAAAGGCATACTTGGAAGAGAGTATTCGAAGAAGTCCTTTACGTGATGCCCCTCACTACAACCTAGGTCGTGTGGTGGAAGCGCAAGGACACAAGGAAGAAGCCCTCTCATACTATAAGTTGGCCAACGATCTCGGTAATGGAAGTAGTATAGCCTCACTGGCAGCAAAGGCATACAACCGTATCTTATCTGAACCGGAAACTACCCAATGATCATAAGTTATCTCTTACTTGCAGCAGTCTTGGGACTATGTATTGGTAGTTTTGTTGCAGCTAGAGTGTTTGATATTGTCCATAGCAAACCAAATAACCCCTGGAGTTCTTCTCGCTGTCATAGTTGCACTCAAAAGATCTCTTTTCCGTATATAATACCAATGCTAGGGTATTTTCTTTCTCATGGAAGATGCCGAAATTGCAAGATCCCTATATGGAAGTACTTCTGGCGCATTGAGCTCCTTTTTGCAGTTCTCTTTGGCATCACAAGTTATTTCATAAGTATCCCGACTACTTTGAAAGAAGCCATACTTCTGCTATCACTCTTCATCTTTATATCTATGCTCTGCTATATTGCACTCATAGACATCTTTCTCAGGGCATTTCCCGTAAGAGGCCTTATGATAGCCTATGCCATTATCCTGGCACTCCGAGGTATCCTAATTCAAAGTGTGCCTTTTGATGCCATCTTTGGTAGTCTCTCGCTTGGTGGAATACTGTTACTCTTATACCATCTGACCAAGCTCATATACAAGCGTGAGGCCTTGGGCACTGGGGATATTTACGTTGCCACATTTATTGGTGCTGGACTTGGACTCGCCCATGGACTTATCTCTTTATACCTGACCTTTATTCTGGGGGGTCTTGTGGGTGTCTTTTATCTCGTTATACGCCAGGGGAAAGCTAATACAGAAATTCCCTTTGCACCACTGCTCGCCGCTGGAGCAATACTGTCTCTTTTTTTTGCTCCATATATCCTCACTTGGTATCTCAGTTTTCTTTAATCTCTAGTACTTGCAAATCAGTCAACGCAAGGTAAGATTCGATTACTAACACTTAATAACATCCCATGGAGGCTATCTATCTCCTCATCATTGTACTTGTAGTATTAGGCTTTACCCTTGCTATCCTCTTTAACAGACTAGTACATCTTAAAAATAACCGAAAACAAGCTTTTTCCGATATTGACGTTGGATTAAAGAAACGATTCGACCTTATCCCAAACCTCGTAGAAACAGTAAAAGGCTATGCAAAACACGAAAAGACCATATTTGAACATATTACAAAACTCAGAAGCCAAGGGATGCAGTCTGAAAACATAGAAGACATCGCTCAAAATGAAAACATGTTACGAGGTACGCTCAAATCTCTATTTGCAGTGGCAGAAGCCTACCCAGACTTACAAGCAAATACCAACTTTATGCAACTTCAAGAGGAGCTTGCTGAGGTAGAAAATGCCTTGGCAGCAGCTAGAAGGTTTTTTAACCACGCAACAAAGGAGTACAATGCTGTCCTCCAGTCCTTTCCAACAATATTGATTGCACGGCTCTTTGGTTTTCAACAAGAGGACTTTTTTGAAGCTAAGGAAGAGGAAAAAAACAATGTAACCATTTCTCTTTAGATATATGAAAACCTTTGGGCTACAAACTTTTATTTGGAGAAATAATCTGAGATCATTGTTATTACTTTGTCTCTTTCCTTGTATTATTGCTTTCCTTGTCTTTATCATGGCATTTGCAGCTGTGGCAAGTGAAGGATCGTCGGTGGAGTCTAGCACTAACCTAGCTATGCAATTACTCATGGATAGTAGCTTTTATATTTTGGGTGGTGTTGCCCTATGGTTTGTCATTGCATGGATGTTTCATACCAGGATGATCCTCAGTATGACAGGCGCAAAGGAGCTTACCAGGGTGGAGCACAAAGACATCTACCTCATGGTTGAACATCTCTGTATTTCACGAGGACTTCCTGTGCCAAAGCTCTATATTATTGAGGACAGCTCTATGAATGCCTTTGCTTCAGGGTTACAACCCTCAAAAAGCCTCATAGCATTTTCAAGAGGGCTAATAGACACCCTCACCCCAAAGGAGTTAGAGGCTGTAGCTGCACATGAGCTGACTCATATCATCAATAGAGACTCTCGGCTGATGGTGATTTGTATTATTTTTGTTGGCATCATACAAACTCTTTCTGAGGTTTTTTTAAGAATGAGAATAGAACACAAAAGTGGTGGTGAGAACAGCGGAAATTCCATGCTAATTATCCTTGCACTCAAGGTAGTTATTTTCATCATTGGTTTTATGTTTACCAGTGTTATTCAAATGGCTATTTCAAGAAAGCGTGAGTTTCTCGCTGATGCGGGAGCCGTTGAGCTCACCAAAACAGGAAAGCATCTCATCACAGCTCTGCAAAAAATATCCACAGACAGCCGCATCGAGGTCATCAAAAATAGGAACGTAGCACAGCTGTGTATAGAGAATCCATTAGACAAACCTCATTTTTTTGATACGCTGTTTGCATCGCATCCTCCTATAAGTAAGCGAATTGCTGCCTTACAGGAGTTTAGCTAATCTTATTTTTTTCTCTTATGCTATGGTAAAGACAGAACTGACAGTTGGTGAGATTATTTCTGGTGGAATGGAGATTGGAAAGAAAAACTTTCTTTCTTTGTTGGGAGCTATGATCCTTTGGGGTCTTACTATTTGGATTCCGTATATCAATATGGGAACAACTATTGCTCTCGTCAACCTACCATCAAAACTAAGTCAAGGTGGTACAGTGTCTCCTCTAGAAATATTTGATCCTAAATACCGCAAGTATATTGGAGAATACTTTATTCACTGGGCACTAAAGGGTTTTGGAACATACTTTTCTGTTTTCGTTGGATTTTTTCCAATAACTTTATCATGGCTGTTTACTGAACTGCTCATCCTAGATAAAGGATTGTCTCCTGCTGAAGCATTCTCTGCAAGTAGCACAATGACCTACGGTCATAAGTGGAAAATATTCTTTGCAATGATCCTATTTGCTATCATCGCCGTTGTTGCAATGATCGTAGCAGGATATGTTCTTGCACTTATTCCAGGTGCATTCGGTGGGTTTATCATGCTTGTTGGAATGATTCTTCTCCTTTCTTTTCTTAGTACAGTCAAGCTAGGAATGATAGCTCATCTATACAAGAGGTTAAGCTAATATTCAACTCACGTGGTTGGATTGCATAATGAAAAGCGGAGGCATTGTCCTCCGCTTTTTTAGTTATACCCTGCTCCTCAATAACGTTCTCACTTTAAACTCTTCGGCCACTATATTCCAATCATCAGTCCTCTTATTCATATTTTATTCCCTTCTCCTGTAC
>JBBKXV010000139.1:0-4199 GCA_037969665.1 Candidatus Altimarinota bacterium | reverse complement strand
GCATACTACTTAGGTGACCTTTCTTTATAATCCCCATCTATGCATTTCGTTCTTATTGCTGCACATCCAGTACTAGAGGGGTTTGCACACCGTATCATACATGCATTTATAGAGGGACTTGATCAATCAAAACACACCTACGACATCATCGACCTCTACCGCGAACCTGTGCAGCAGAATTTTCTTACCTTTGAAGCTGGAAAACCATGGACAAAGGATGCAGATAAAAGAGTACACTACCAAGAGAGGCTAGAAAAAGCAGACCAATTACTCATAGCACACCCACTCTGGTGGGGAGGACAACCTGCCATCCTCAAAAACTTTTTAGACAACAATCTCACTCCAGGATTTGCCTACAAGTATACAAAAAAACCATGGTGGCTGCCTAGTTTTCTCAATCTCAAACCAAGAGGGCTATTCCAAAAAAAGGTACATATCTATATAACCTGTGATGCTCCTGTATGGCTGTACTCTCTCCTATTCTTTCCTTTTTTTAGCATATGGTACTTTTTTGTCCTCAATTTTTGTGGTATGAAACTAGGGTCGCTTCATCTCTATGGACGCATGCGATGGAAGAGTGAGCAAAAGCGAACACGTATATTGAACAAGGTTCAAGAAAAAGCGAAGTATCTATAGCACCATCACCACCACTAGAATACTTGTGTTAAACACTACAAAAGCACCTACAGTGACTCCATCACCTTACCCGCCAACATACCAACTGCCTCTACTGCAGGCATTGTATTGCTACGATCTTTCTTAGCTAGCTGGTCATCAGGACACATACCAAAAATCACCTCCCAATTTTCACCGCCGGTAAGCTCTTGAAAACCAATAATATTGTCTCCTGTGGGACATCGCTTCTTTCCATATACAAATTCCATCTTGGCATTTTTTTCTGCCAACCCGCTATTGACCTTTCCCAACTCATCGTTGATCACTGTTTTATACTCATCCATAATCACCTCTGCATCCTGCACAAATGGATTCACAATGGAAATACGATACACCTGCATCTTTTCTGGCGCATCCATGGGTTGTGATACTAGTGGATCCTGTTGTGGTCCTGCACAAGAGGTACATATCATCAGTACACTTACTGCGCCGATAAAGAAAGAACGTGCTACCATGAAGTATAAGATGGGTATATATAGTGCATTTTTTATACCATACCCCACCAACAATACAACTGGTAATCTCTTGTACATCCTCTATAATCATACTGTAGTTTTTCACAAAAACACATGACACATCACACTCTCAACATTGATGAACCATTTCTCATAGTCCTCATAGGAACTGCAGGATCCGGAAAATCAAGCTTTACCAAGCGTCACTTTATGGATACTGAGGTCATAAGCTCGGACCATTATAGAAAAGTTATTTCTGATAAAGACACCGAGTATGACGAACAGTCCACTACAGACTCACGGCACATTTGTTCACAGCTGATACAAATGCGTCTTTCTAGAGGGTTATCTGTGGTGGTAGATGCGACAAATACCAATCCAAAAGTAAGAAAAGAATACCTAGACTATGCAAAAAAATACCACGTTACCCCCTATGCCTTGGTATTTTTACTACCCTTGGAAGAATGTTTGCAAAGAAATGCACTTCGCGCCTGTCGCACAGTCCAAGAAACACACCTACGTACGATGTATAAGCAAGTGGAACAAGCATCTACCACCATTGCCACAGAGGGTTTTCAATCAGTCTTATTATTTACGAGCCAGGAAGAAATCAATAATGCACAACTACAGCGGCCAGAGTCCAACAAGGATATGGGACTACAGTACGACTTTGTTTGTGATGTCCATAGCTCTCTTGCAAATCTCATAAGTATCCTACGAAGCCTTGGGTATGTTGTTATCCATGATGTCACCAGTGAATCATATTATGTCTCACATCCTCAGGGACGTAAGATTGTCTTTCTACCAGAAGTAGTAGGAGACCCCAAAAAGAATCCAAAGATCAATCATTTTGTCACGACATTAGTCCGCTCTGGTAGGGCAAATTTACTAAAATAGCTTTTTTTTGAAATAAAACATGCAGACTTTGCGTATTAGCTTGTGAGCAGTCCATGGAACACTCAACACTTCATTTCAATTATTACTTTATGAAAAACTTAGTTACTTTAGCACTTGTGCCTGTACTTACTATGGGTGCCATTGGCATCTCTGCAGCACAAATTGGAGGAGAAGCAGATCTTGGGCAACAACTTGGATATGGCCTACAGTCTGGGCAACATCAAGACCGTCCAGAAAAGCCAACTGACGTCACAACGACTATCAAGAAGCTAGACAATGGTATCCAAATGACTCAAGTAAGTAGCAATGCCGATAGTGTAGCACTACTCCATAAGAGAGCAGATATGCATCTGGCAAAGTCAGAATCTACTCGTACAAAGACCAATATTGATAATGGCATCAAGATGACCATTACCTCGGATAATGCAGAGGTTGTATCTATCTTACAAAGTCAGGAAGCGCCTGCCCCTAAGAATGATAAGATTACCGTTACTAAGGTCAATCTAGAACAGGGGGTTGAAATCACTACAACGAGTGATGATACCACTATTGTTGAAAGACTACAAAGCAATGACTTCAAGAAAGGTTTTCCAAAGAAAGGAAACCGAAAAGGGCATGGTGAACAACGAGAGAAACCAGTGAGTGAGTAAATCTCGATACTACCCTAATCTACCCTGTGGCGTAATGCCACAGGGTTACGTCTATTATGAAAAATAAAACAGATACAGCATTAGCATTACTGGCACGAGAGGATATTAGGGCTTTTGAAGAGCTTATTACCAGATATGAAAGACCGTTAACATTTTTTATTATGCGTATATCTGATGTGGTTCACAGTGATGCAGAGGATATCCTCCAAGAAGCACTTATCAAATGTTGGACTCACATCAAGGAATATGATAGTAGTTTTCCTTTTAAAAGCTGGCTCTACCGAATGACTCGCAACGAAACTATCTCACACTATAGAAAGAAAAAAGTTCAAAACCACGGTCACACCGTTCCCTCAGAAGTATGGGAGTTTGATCACCTCGCCGAGGATCTTGACCTCCAACAAGAGGTAGCAGCAGAGATGACTGGTGAACACCTCCATAAGGTATTGGGTACTCTATCTAAAAAATATAGAGAAGTTCTCATCCTCAGGTATATGGAAGACCTAGAGTACGAAGCCATTTCAGATATCATAAAAAAACCTATTGGCACTGTTGGTACCCTGCTCAGTAGGGCAAAAAAAGAATTACAACGACAATTAACTGCCTAGACTATGACTTCAAAAAACGAGAAAACTTCTTTTACATCAGGTATCATTGATACCATTGAAAAACAGGGAAAAAAGCCTCTACCACAATGGGTGTTTATTGCAAAAACATGGGGGTTTTGGTTGCTCTTTGGGCTCTCTATACTCCTTGGGGCAATTAGTATTAGCGTTATTGGGTATATTCTAGGTACTTCAGATATGCTTATTGTCTTACGGGATCACTTTGGAGGGAGCCTCAAAGCTATTCCCTACTTTTGGCTTCTATTTTTCATTGCGTTCACCATCATCGCGTCTTGGGGACTCGAGCATACACCAAAGGGGTATAAGTTTACACTGACGAAGCTCATTGGTATCAATCTCATCTCTAGTATTATCCTTGGAGGGGCTTTTTACCTCGTTGGTATTACCAAGGTTATTGACGATGACCTAGAGGGCCGTATACCATTTTTAAGTAGCCAGGAGCATCACAGAGCCCTGTGGGACAATCCCATGGAGGGCATGCTACAGGGGAGAATTTTACGTATACACAAAGAGGTAGAACCATTCTTTGAGCTAGAGGACCGTAGAGGAGAGTCATGGCATATCTATTACAATGACCAAACGATGATCAGAGTACCACTTATGGAAACACTGCCCGTACGCATCAAGGGTGTATCTCGTGGAGAAAAGATGCTAGATGCCACCGATGTTTTACCAGGAAAAGCACCAATACCACTAAGGCGTCAGTCTCAAGTACTACAGCCCTAGTGCAACGACAAAGACTATTTATTCCTCTTTCTCATCATGGTGGCTCTCTTGTATATTCAAAGAACACTTTTCAGAAACGATATATAGGTAATTAATCATAGCATCAATATTGTGAATAGCATGTCTATGATCATCATGATATTGAGTCACAGCAAGGTCTTGTCCTATCT
>JBBKXV010000138.1:0-17130 GCA_037969665.1 Candidatus Altimarinota bacterium | reverse complement strand
GTATATAATATTGTAACAAATACCTGGTCAAATCAAATCAATAGTAATCCAATCGGCACATTAGCAGCTCGTTTAGGTGCTAGTGTTGTGCGAGTAGGTAATGGCCTTTTCTTTCTTGGAGGTGGAGATGCCACCGTGGATAGACTCAATCTCGTAGATGGTACAGTTACAACACCTATTGCAGCAGGAGGTACCACAGCATTTAAGTCAGCTACTCGGTCATACCAAGATGCGGGAGGTAACAATAAGGTTGCATTATTAGGAGGTACTGTCGGAGGGGCGCCTGTGTATCTAGGAGGGGGAGGATGTAATTACAGCTATGACATTCGTTATGCTGCGGGTACGTCTGCAGGTAAGATATATGATTTATCTAACTCGACAATATCTGATAGCAACTTGCCAGTAGCACTAGAAAGAATTGCACAGGTAACATTACCAAATGGAAACGAGCTCCTTCAGGGTATTAGAAATGCAACTGACGGAGTAAAAGCATACGAGTTTAGTACAGTCTCTGGTGTTGTTACTCAGATTATTGGTGTACTTAAAACTCCACGAGTTGGTGCAGAAATGATAAGGTTGAGTGCAAAGTCAGGATCACTGATCAATAGTAATCAGGTGTTGATCATTGGTGGTGCAGCCACTGATGGAGATAGTTCACAACAGGGTGGTCTCACTGTAGCAAATGGTGAGATGTTTGACCCGAGTAATAGAGCTCCAGACATGCCAAGTGATCCATTTATTCCTACTATAAATCAACAGTTTACTACGACAAAGCAACCTACGTTTGTTTTTAGTACTACAGATTCAGAGTCTGATCAGCTGATGTACCAAGTTCAAATTGTGGAGAGTACAGCTGCATTTCCTGGGGTTGCCGCAGATTTTGCTCCAACCGATGAAGTGGCAAAGTTTTGGAACTTTATACAGCGTACAGATCCATCAGGGTTTGTTAACCAAGATGGTCTCAACAACTTGTACTATATGTCAGGTTCTACTGCAACTTTTGATATGTCACTTACCAACAAGAGACTTTCTAATGGTAACTTTAAGATGAGGGTGAGAGCAATCGATCCATATGCAAGTAAGACATACTCAGCATGGGGACCACTTGCAGGGTTTGTAAACTTTAGTATTGCTGCTGAGGAAAATGCGCCAGAGACAGTGATTTCAAGCCCTACACCACAGACATTTACTAATGGTACTGCTATAACTCTTAGTGGTACGGCTTCAGATGATACCGCTATAAAGAAGGTAAGAGTGGCTATAGCAAATACCACAGATGGTACTTGGTGGAATGGTACAAATGGATTTACGCAGACACAAGAAACATTCTTTGATGCTACAGGAGGAGCAAGCTGGTCATATGGTATCGTAGGTGCAGGAGACTGGATCGATGGGAAGACCTATGCACTGAAAGCTTTTGCAGAGGATACTATTGGTAATATTGATGCGAGTCCTGCTACAGTTACCTTTACAATTGACTCCGCCTTCGTTCCAACAACAATTGCTGTCACATCACCAAATGGTGGAGAAACAGCAGTGATTGGACAACCATTTAACATCACATGGACAACAGATAGTGTTCCGGATCACTATGAAGTACACTACTCTACAGATGACTTTGTGACAGAAACTGTCATAGATACTAATGTGAGTGGAGCTGCGACGAATTACTCTTGGACTGTACCAAATAATGCTAGTAGCAGCACAAAGATCAGAATTAGAGCTGTCAATGCTGGAGGTGCAAGCTTAGGACAAGACATTTCAAACAGTAGCTTTACGATTTCCACAGGTGGCGATACAACATCTCCAACTATGACGATCACATCGCCAGCAAATGGATCAAATCCTACTTCGATTTCATCTATCTCTGGTACAAATAATGATGCTACTGCTACCAATACTGTTTCTATCAAAGATAACACTAGTGGTGCATATTGGGACGGTACAGCATTTGTAGCATCAGGAACACCAATCAAGCTAGCTGTTGGTGGGGCAGTATCTCCATGGTCTTTTGATACTTCAGCTATTCCTTTTGCTGGTGGGACATCATATGAAATTAAGGCATATGGTACTGACCCTGCAACAAATGAAGGAATTGTGACTAGTACGGTGAGCTTTGGCTCTGCTGGAAACTCAAATACTAATGCAGGAAATACGAATACTAACTCAGGTAATACGAATACTAATGCCGGCAATACCAATACCAACTCAGGTAATGCAAATACAAATACCGGTAATACAAATACGAACTCTGGAAACGGGAATACCAATACTGGTGGAACGACCAATACGAATACAAGTGTAACTCCAACTCCAACTGTTGCGGCCCCTGCCCCAGTGATTATTGTTACTCCTTCATCAAATGGAGGAGGTGTTGTGTATCCAATCAATAACACACCAAGTACTCCGGCTGAGACTGTTGATACCATCAAGCCAACCTCAATGATCACGTTCCCAAGTGATGGTAGTGAGATGGAAAACCTTTCATCTATCCAAGGTACTGCAGCAGATAATGGATCTGGAGTAGCAAGTGTACGAGTAACACTCAAGGATCCAGCAACTGGTAAGTACTATGATGGATCTGGATTTACCAGCGGTAGTCCAGTAGAGTTTGGAGTCAGTGGTACAAGTGTTTGGAGCTATGCGCTTCCATCAGGAATACTCACTAATGGTACGAGGTATGTGGTAGAAGCTAAGGCATATGATGTTAAGGGAAATATTCAAGACCCAGCAGCTAGCATTTCATTTACAAAGAAAGCGCCAAGCTCAGGTAATGGATTTACTCAGCCTATCACGACTACCACGCCAGCTACTACGACATCAACACCTGCTACAACAACGACACCAGCAGTTATAGATAATAGTGACTTGCTTGGTCGTATTGATCAAATGTTGGCGACTATGAATGAGCTAGCAAAGAAACCAGTAAATGTTTCTGTTTCTGCACCAGCGCCACAGATTATTCAGAGCCCAGGGGCAACGCCAGTGGCAGCACCAGCAAATCCAGCAACCACGGTGAATAACGGTGACAATAGCGGTACAACAACAGACACAGGAGCTAGTAATAATAATACAAACGAGGATACGGGTATTCTCCGCGCAAGTGCTGGAGGACAAAACTATGAGGATGCCTATAGAAACTATCTAGCGAATAACCCAGATGCACCACGCAATCCTGATGGATATGACACACCTGGACTTCGAGATACAGATAGAGATGGATTATCAGACCTTGTTGAGTCAAAGCTTGGTACTGACCCGTTTGCTATAGACACTGATGGTGATGGATTTACGGATGGAGAGGAAGTGCTCTCTTATGGTACTGACCCTCTCAATCCAAATAGCTTCCCAAACCTTAATGGAGTAGGGATTACCAATCTCCCAGATGGGATGCTTACCTCTGATCAAACACCATTTATCACAGGGTATGCAAAGCCTGGATCTGAAGTTATCTTATATGATGTATCATCAGATGGGACAAAGAAGGAAATCGGAAGGACTGTAGCGGATGCTAGTGGTAGGTATGTCGTAGAGCCAGATGTAGAGCTTTCACCTGGAAAGCATTTCCTTGCTGCTGGGTTAGTAGGTGAAAATGGAGAGATTGTAGATCTATCTGCTGTAAAGGAAATAGAAGTTAATCCAGACCTAGATATCCCAGTGCCACAAGTAGATGATATTAAGACGGTGAGTAGAAAGCCAGTAGTCTTTGGTAAGACAATGTATGGGACCACAGTTGTTGCTCACTTCCAAAGTATTGTGACGAGCTCTACGATCATTGCAGATACCACAGAGGGAGACTTTATTGTCACTCCATCATCCGGTTTAGAGCTAGGAAAACACAACGTAACACTCTATGCTGTTATGTCAAATGGAGCACGAAGTGAGAGTATTACTGTCCCATTTGAGATTGGAGAAAGTGATGGTAGTGGTCTCTTTGACACGAACAGTCTCAAGGCAGACCTCTTAGATAGTACTGATAGCCCATCACTATGGTGGCTACTCGGAGCATTATTACCACTACTTCTCCTTGCTGCTCTTCTTGTATACTTGCTGCTTACAAAGACAGACACTGTAGTGTATGCAGTGACAAGGAAGATGCTTGCTGATATGGAGCGAACTAAGGTAGGTGATACCTTTACCTTCCAAAGTGAGCTTGCAGCAACAAAGGCTGACCTCAAGACAGATTACATTGGATTTTACCTAGGACATCATGAGGAGCAAGAAGTAAGTATTACTGCTGGTGAGTTTAGCGGAATGCTTCCTGGTAATGTTGGACTCCTTGCACGCATCATTGATGAAAAGTTTCTTCTAGAGCAAGATGGAGCCATGGTAGAATTTAGTAGAGAAGATGTTAATGTAGAAAATCTTTCTACACATCAGATCAGATATGTTCTCGAGATTGTGACTATGGAACCAAAGCATACTACTGAATTTTTAGGAAAGAAGTATATGTATAGTAAGAACCTTGTTAGTGACATTGATTTGTTAGACAAAAACGAGGAGGTTCCAGAGGAGGAAATGCTCACACCACAGGTGTAGTATTCGTAGGATCTCAGGAAAAGCCAAGAGCATATAGCTCTTGGCTTTTTTTGTTTAAGACTATCGCTCTTGGTGTTATACTATCTTGGATTATCAAAAATATATTAGTACACGTTATGAGTGATTATAATAATACAGATCAAAGTGAAGTAGCTCACCCTACTCATGAGGCTGCCACTGGTAAACCCATTATCTACGTCTGCCATGGTAAACAGTGTGGGCGGCATGCACCATATCTAATGGATAGAATGTCCCAAGTACAAGCAAAGGGGTATGCATTTGTGCTAGAGCAGGCAACCTGTATGGGACAGTGTCCGAAGGGACCAAATATCAAGTTTAAGGGAGAAGTGATACATCACAATACTCCTATTTCTGTATCAAAGATGGTAAAGGCAAAGATACCAAGAAAGGTATAGTTAAAGTGAGAAGTCTTGTATGTCAAAGGTGCGTATAACTAGGGCGATTCATAGTGGATAGCCTTTTATGTAAATGCAAGATATTTTTTACTTTTTTTGATTTGATTTATCTATATATAGTAGTAAATTTACTCTGTTGGTACTATATGTGGTATATCTTTTGGTTTAATACACACAGTAAACAACTTCCAGTATATGGTATTTATGGAGAAAAATACTGTAGACATTGTGACCGGATTGAGGAAAATAAAAATAAATAACAGTTCCATTCAGTTGGACACTTTTATTTTATAGGCCAGGGAACATGACTACTCACAAGGACGAGATTCTTCTCGCCCCAAACACGAAGCGTTTTGTATTATTTCCTATTAAGCATCATGCTATATGGGATTTATATAAAAGTGCAGAAGCATCTTTTTGGACAGCGGAGGAAATAGATCTTTCGGCAGACCTTGCAGATTGGGAAAAGTTAGGTGATGATGAACGGTACTTTATTTCTAGAATATTGGCATTTTTTGCTGCTTCAGATGGTATTGTAAATGAAAATCTGGCAATAAACTTTATGAATGAAGTTCAGATACCGGAGGCACGGTGTTTGTATGGATTTCAGATTATGATGGAAAATATTCATGCAGAGACATACTCTTTGCTGATAGATACGTATATAAAAGATCCAAGGGAAAAAGATGACCTCTTTAATGCGTTGGAGACTATTCCTACGGTAGCAAAAAAGGCTGCATGGGCATTAAAGTGGATTGAAAGCGATAACTTTGCAGAACGCCTGATTGCATTTATGGCAGTGGAAGGGATCTTTTTCTCAGGATCATTTTGTTCTATATTTTGGTTAAAAAAACGCGGACTGATGCCTGGGCTGTCATTTTCAAATGAGCTAATCTCGCGGGACGAAGGGCTGCACTGTGAGACAGCTTGTATGCTGTACTCGATGCTAGAAAATAAGCTCCCAGATGAGACAGTGTATGCTATTGTACGAGAAGCAGTGGTCATGGAAAAAGAATTTATCTGTGAGGCTATACCTGTTGATATGATTGGTATGAACTCAGTGTTAATGTCCCAATATATTGAGTATGTTGCAGACTTTTGGTTGGCACGTCTTGGACTTAAAAAAATATACAAGGTTGAGAACCCCTTTGACTTTATGGAGTTAATTTCTCTTTCTGGAAAAACAAATTTCTTTGAAAAGCGTGTGGGGGACTATAGAAAGGCTTCTGTCGCAACAACAGCAGAACAAAATGCATTTTCCTTGGATGCAGCATTTTAATTTACATGTATTACTAAGATATTGTATGGAAGTGGTAAAAAGAAATGGAGTAAGAGAGCCTGTGATGTTGGATAAAATCACACATAAGATAGAGGAATTTATAGGTGACCTTACTGTGGAGCCCGTAGAAATTACAAAAAAAGTTGCTGTGGCTGTACGTGATGGCATTACCACAAAGGAGCTAGATGACCTAGTTGCTGAGACAGCAGCTGCAATGACTGTGCAGCACCCAGATTATGGTATTATTGCTGGACGTATTGCCGCGTCAAACCTTCAGAGACTCACTTCAGATAGCTTGGTGGATACTATGAAGATGTTAAAAGAATATGTTCACCCACATAATGGGCAACCATTTCCACTGATTGCTGAGGATATACTAGAGATAGCGACTAAACATGCAGATGTTTTGGAGTCAGCAATCGACTATACAAGAGATCTTGGATACGATTATTTTGGGTTTAAGACCTTAGAGAGGAGTTATCTCCTTAAGATGAACGGTGAAACCATCGAACGTCCACAGCATATGGTGATGAGAGTAGCGCTTGGTATTCACAAGGAAGATATTGTGAATGTCCTGAAAACTTATGAGTTGATGTCTCAAAAGTTTTTTACTCATGCATCTCCTACGATGTTTAATGCAGGGACAACACAGCCACAGATGTCTAGCTGTTTTTTGGTAGCAATGAAGGATGATAGTCTAGAAGGTATATACGATACGCTCAAGCAAACTTCCTTGATCTCAAAGTCCGGTTCAGGGCTGGCTATCCATATCCATAATATCCGCTCTAAGGGATCATTTATCAAGGGGAGCAACGGGTTCTCTTCAGGAATCGTTCCTATGCTTCGTGTGTTTAATGAAACTGCAAGGTACGTAGATCAGGCAGGAAAGAGAAAGGGAGCCTTTGCAATCTATATTGAGCCTTGGCATGCAGATATCTTTGATTTTTTAGATCTTAGAAAAAATCATGGTAAGGAAGAAATGAGAGCGAGAGATTTGTTTTATGGACTGTGGGTTCCGGATCTTTTCATGGAACGTATTAAGGAAAATGGTGAGTGGTCTCTTTTTGATCCTGCCATCGCTCCAGGGCTTTCAGATGTGTATGGAGAAGAGTTTAAGGCCTTGTATAACAAGTATGAACAAGAAGGAAAGGCATATAAAGTAGTCAAAGCACGAGATCTTTGGTTTAAAGTACTCGAAGCACAGATAGAAACAGGTACTCCGTATATTGGGTACAAGGATGCTATCAACGAAAAGTCCAATCAGAAAAATATTGGTGTCATCAAATCCAGCAATTTGTGTCATGAGATTTTTGAGGTCTCCACTCCAGAGGAAACTGCGGTCTGTAACCTCGCGTCAGTGGCACTACCAAAAATGATTAAGGATGGGGCATTTGATCACCAGATGCTTTATGATGTTTCCTATCAAGCAGTATTTAATATGAATAGGGTGATAGACAATAATCTGTATCCAACTCCTGAGACCAAGCTTTCCAACTTTAGACATAGACCTGTGGGGCTAGGTGTGCAAGGTCTTGCTGATGTATTTATCATGCTTCGTATGCCCTTTGATTCAGAAAAAGCAAAGCATCTCAATAAAGATATTTTTGAGACTATGTATTATGCTGCGCTCAATGCCTCATGTGATTTAGCAAAGGTAGAGGGAGCATATGAAACCTATGAAGGTTCTCCTGCCTCTAAGGGGATACTCCAATATGATATGTGGGGTGTGCATCCAGGTCCACGTTGGGACTGGGCAGAAATAAAAGAAAAGATACAAGAGCATGGACTCAGAAACTCACTCTTACTTGCACTGATGCCTACTGCTACCACTGGTCAGATCTTAGGTAATAACGAGTGTTTTGAGGCATATACATCAAATTTGTATGTACGAAGAGTGCTTTCTGGTGAGTTTATTATTGTCAATAAGCACTTGGTGAGAGATTTAGAAAAACTAGGGCTTTGGAATAGAAAAGTTAAAGAGCAGATCATGGTCAACGAAGGTTCTGTACAAACCATAGCGGAGATACCAGAGCATATCCGTGATTTATACAAGACCTCGTGGGAGATTAGCCAAAAGACCACTATTGACCTTGCTGCAGATAGGGCTGCATTTGTTTGCCAGGGACAGAGCATGAATCTGTTTATAGAAAACCCAAACTTTGCCAAGCTGACCTCCATGCACTTTTATGCATGGGAAAAGGGCTTAAAAACTGGGATGTATTATCTCAGAACTAAGGCGGCATCTAGTGCTGTGAAGTTTACTGTTTCTAGTGAGTCTGCAGAGACAAAGGTCCCTGTTGAAACCGTAGAAAAAACAGATGAGGAGAGACTCAAGGATATGGTATGTAGTCTAGAAAATCCTACTGATTGTGAAGCTTGTGGTTCATAGGTAGTGAAAAAGGAGGCATACAACCTATGCCTCCTTTTTTGGTGGTGTTCCTTTATAACACTACTGCATTGACCCGTAAGATAGGTGTCAGTTTCTATGATAGAGCATTGGCATATAAAAGAGTTGTAGAAAGTATTGAAAAACTATGTACACGAACTATACTCCAAAAAATTTATTATAGGGGCAATGGAGTTTTTTGATTCAATGGAGAGTTTTAATAAGAGTAGGGATGTAAGAGAATACATGCCTGTCAGTCTTTACAACGATATAGTACAACGGCATATTAGTGGAAATGGATTACAGGATGAAATCTGTCGGTATTTGGAACGCAAAAATACTACTCCAGATGCCTATACGTGCTATGTACACCGTGCTGTGCTTGATATGATTGCGATGGTACGCAATGATAGGCTCTCAGATATTGTAGATAACTTTGGCACATACTAAGGGAGTGAAACATATTATGTACCTTAATGTGTATGTGGTACTATCTTTGTATGAATAAAGAGAAGTACTTTGTAGAAAAATTATTACAGTGGTATCAGCTCCATGGACGGTCACTCCCGTGGAGAGATACTACAGATACCTATCATATTGTGGTGTCCGAAGTGATGTCTCAGCAGACGCAGGTGGCACGAGTGATAGAAAAGTACCATGAGTGGATAGAGGCCTTTCCAACACTTGAGTCGCTGGCGGAGGCATCTCAGGCTGATGTGCTCATACTGTGGAAAGGACTGGGGTATAACTCTCGGGCTCTACGGTTGCAGCAGCTTGCAAAGGTACTGGTCAAGGACTACGAAGGGAAGTTTCCGCAGACATACGACGAGTTATTGAAACTCCCTGGTATTGGGCCATATACTGCAGGGGCTGTATACGTATTTGGTCTGAAAAAGTCTACTTCCTTTGTGGATACCAATATAAAACGTATTTTGCACCGTGTGTTTGATAGTCATGAGTTATTTGGCTGGACACGTACCGACAAGGAGATTGCTGTATTAGCGAAAGAGATTTACCCTAAGCAACATGCATATAACTACCACCAAGCACTGATGGATCTGGGGGCAACTATTTGCCAGGCAAGAAAGCCAAATTGCGAACATTGTCCGGTACAGGAGGTTTGTATAACCGCAAAGGAAATAAAGGCAAACCCTATGATTCTCAAAGAAAAACGTACGCCATATACAACATCCAGGGAGCCCTTCAAAGAAACAAGGCGTTTTTTACGAGGGAAGGTGGTGGATTATTTGCGTGAGCACACTCGAGGAGATCTCGAAGATATTTGTCATTATATCAATGGGTATTATCCAGATTATGATAAGGAAAAGCTGATATCCGTCATGTCAGATTTAGTTAAAGAAGGTATTTTGAATCAGAGAAGTGATGAATACCTACTGTAGTAAATAACTTTCTACAATTTAAAGTTATTTCATACTTATTCTTGCACTTCTGCCGTACCGTAAGTAGGATGGCTTCAAATAATAACCCCTATTGAATACTATGGTGACAGTGATACTACAGGATGACAGTGGAAGCGAAATCATTACGCTGGAAAATGCAAATGCAGATAAGACGATTATTGAACAATTAGAAGAACAAGCATTTGATATGCCTTATTCCTGTAGAGCAGGAGCGTGTATGACTTGTGCTGCCATCGTAAAAGAAGGTATGGACTACATTGATGAAACACTTGGTGGTGAAAAGTTTATCGACACTGATGATGATCAGATTCTTACCTGTGTAGCTGGCCTAACTCCAGAGTCTGTGGAAGCCGAAGTGGAGTATAAGGTGGTATTGGAAATGATAGATTTCTATTAGAAACTATAGCTGGTCGATGCTGGTTGGGGGTGGTATGTCTTTTTTCCTTATATGAAACGTGTTTTACTGTTTGGATCCTTTGATATTATCCATGATGGACATAGGTATGTTTTTGAAGAGGCTCAAAAACTTGGAGATGAAGTGTGTGTAGTTATAGCAAGAGATGAACGTATTACGTTGCTAAAAGGTCGACCTCCTCACTTTAGTCAAGAAACAAGGAGGGCTCATCTGATGGTGGAAAAAAATGTAGACCAGGTACACCTCGGAAGTAAAGATGACGTGTATGCATGCATTGATAGTATACAGCCAACTATTATAGTATTGGGTTATGATCAAGAGGCGTATACTGACTCCTTGATGGAGGTGTTACAGGAAAAGTCTATGGAAGAAGTGAAGGTCGTCAGGCTACAATCGTTTCATCCCGAAGTATATAAGAGCTCAATATTGAGAAAGCAAATTTGATCTATACCTTAGTACTTGAGCAATCCTTGTATATAGGATAAAAACTCTGCACTTTGGAGATAGATGGCTCTTTCAGTATGTGTGGTGGTGTTACCAGCGTGGTAACGACTCATTGCGAGGATAATATCTTGTGGATGATTTTTATACAAAATAATACTCATGGTTTTTAGACTAACCTTAGTATCTAAAAGTTTCTGTGCTGCATCTTCAAGGGATAGTTCAAAGTTTCCAGTAGCCTCTCGAATACTTTCTATGTGAATACTAGGGTTGATCTGGGCTATGCCGAGGGTACGTTTAAGAAGGGATTGGGAGAGCGGCATACTGAGAAGGGCAGTGTCATCCATTGTGTCTGAAATATCTCTTCTAAAGAGCTCGTCATAGAGCAAAGCAGAAAAAATAATACGGAGCTCCTGGATACTATAGATCTTATATGCATTGGGGAAGTCTTGACGGAAACCTTGTATAACTTCCTCCATGGTAAGCTGTAGATCTTGGGAAACAATCTGAGCATCAGCGTACGCTTTGTTACCGCTGTATTGAGGATCATCAAGTGGTAGTACGCTGAGATTATAGACCGCAGGGAGGACATGTGCTACTGGCATTGTGGAAACAGGTAACCCTGGATCTACGACAGTAGCACAACTCACAAAGAGAAGTGAGCCGCATATTACTCCCAAGATTGTATAGATTCTTTGTAGGTACTCCACAGTGCATCATTGGATGTAAAAGAAAACAGACTAAATCCTTTAAACCCTCCTTCATTTTTAACTGCATTGATTTGTTTCCAAGTTTCTTCTGCGTCAGTGTTGGTTGTGGACATTCCAATAACAATACGACCTTTAGCTAGCTTAGCATAGTCTTGGAGCAGAACCATAAAGTCTGGCTTACCACCAATTGGCCAGTAGACCATGGGTGCAATAAAGTCTACGCGTTTTCTACTGAGCCATTCCTTGGAATCCTGTAAGTATTTTCTGTATGCACCTCCTTGTTCGTACCCCCATCCCCATTCATCGATATGGTAGCCAATCACGGCAGCAGATAGCTCCGGCTTATGTATTGAAGACCGCACGGCAAGCTTGATGCTACTGACAAGAAGGTTGAGACGAAACCTTCTATAGCTATCAATATCGACATGTTTTCTTGCCTCCTTTGTATACCGCTCCATATTTCTACTATCTTTTCCAAGACTAGGGTTGGGATACCGTATGTAGTCCATGTGGAGACCATCAATATCATAGTTATCGGCTATTTCTTTGACTAGATCGCGCAGATAGGAAATAACCCCAGGCTGCATTGCGTCCATAAAAATATAGCCTTCACCCATTGGCATAGGGGTATCTGTAGTATCACGGAGAACCCACTCAGGGTGACTGAGGTACAGTGGCAATGGTCTTACACTTTTATCCTCTTCCTTAGCATCCCCTCGCCACATAGGCATCATATTGAGCCATGCATGTAGCTCCATCCCGTGCTTGTGCGCCTCGTCAATAGCCACAGCCAAAGGATCAAAGCCAGGGTCTTTACCAAGTGTACCTGTGAGTGTCTTTGCCCAAGGTTCATAGGATGACTTGTAGTAGGCATCCCCTTGTCCCCGTACTTGAAAAAACACAGTATTAAAATTATTGCTATCAATTTCTTGAATGATCTTTCTAATATCACTTTCAGTGGTGTATTGCCAGCGTGATACCCAAACAGCTCTTGTTTCTTTTGATACAGCGTCCTGCGCATAACTTGGTGATAGCGGTAAGCAGAGTGCACATAGTAAAAGTGCTATTAAAATTTTCTTCATATTGGTATGTAGTTTATGTAAGTCTTAGCTAGTATAAGTCATTATATGCAAATGAGAAGGATATTATCTACTGAAATACATGAAAAAGCCTTTGCATAACTTGGAATAGTTTGTTACAAGGAGTACGATACACTGTTACCAATACACAATATGATGTATGACGTGATTAAGACACGTATAAGTGAGGAGCTTCCAGGTGCTAAAATCTATATTAAAAATCCTCTGAGGGATGGACAACATTTTTATGCGTTAGTTGTTACAGATCTTTTTGAAGGAATGGGGGCAGTGGAACGCCACCGAAAAATACTCATGACAATGGAGGATGAGCTTGCTGGACCACTGCATGCCCTGAGTCTCAAGGCATTAACTACTAAAGAATTTGATGCACAAAAGGGTAATTTAACAAAATATCTAACATAATTATGAACGATAAAATACAAGAGATAAAAAACGACATAGCTACACATCATATAGTTCTCTTTATGAAAGGAGAGAAAGAACAACCACAATGCAGATTTTCTATGGATGTAGTAAAAGCTTTACGTGCATGTGGTGCAGATTTTGTGACGAGGAATATTCTGGAGGATGAGGAGCTTAGGACAGCGATAAAAGAGTTTTCTCATTGGCCCACTCTTCCTCAATTGTATGTTGGAGGTACATTTATTGGTGGAAGAGATATTATTTTAGACCTGCATGATAGTGGGGAGTTGGCTGGGATGGTGTCATAGGACTACCATATTTTTTTGAAGAAATGTTGCTAATGGCTGCTAAAGATATAGTAACGAATATATCTTTAGCATAGTCAAACCCCCTAAACTTCATTGCTAAAAGAAGCAAATCCAAGCTCTCTTATATACATGATACGAAAGGCTAACTCTGCCATGGCTCCTCGCGTCATATCACTACCTGGAAACAAAAAGTTACCCATATCAATTAGTCCAAGATGTGATGCTGTATTGACATATGATGCATACCACTCGTTTGGAAGGACATCATAATACGTTGTAGAAGTATCAGATCGTAATGGCTCTCCAAAAACCTCAAGTAGTATTTTGATGGCCTCTACCTTGTTGATGGTCTGTCCCGCCTTAAAGGTATTGTCACTGTATCCCTTAATGTACCCCAGCTCTTTTGCATAACAGACATACTTTGCAAACCACTGTTTTTGTACATCACTAAAACAAGAGTTAAAGACGTCCTCATTAATACTGGTTCCTTGTGCTTCTATTACAATCTTTAGAAATTCTGCACGGTTGATCTCACTTTGGGGTCTAAATGTACCATCTTCATAGCCCTTGATGACATCACGTTCATAGAGATAGGAAATAGCAGTTCTATTGGGTGAATCACTACTAACATCTGGAAATACATTCTTTTGCTCTTCAGCCTTTAGGGCGCCATCAAGCTTCTCAGACTTAGGTGTGTTGAGGGGGATGAGAATATCTGAGGTATTAAGGTCTACATGGTCAAGTTTATCAAGCCCTAAGGATATACTTATTTTTTTAAAAGATAGAGCCTTGTCTGCCTGAATTACCTTTTTACCTGAAATAGTTGTACTGCTTCCTATAAGGGCAGCTTGTATTTCGGCGACATTCCAGTCAGGGTGTATAGACCATAGCTTTGCTGCTACCGCAGCGACAATAGGTGTTGCAAAGGACGTACCTGAGACATACATATACGTGTGGCCATTGATAAAACTATTGGTGGCTAAGATTTCTTCTCCTGGAGCATAGAGATCAATACATGTCCCATAATTACTAAACGCACTTTGTACTCCCTTAGCAGAAAGAGATCCGATCCCAAGGACAGTATTTGATGAACTATCATCACAAATAGGCGAGTGGGGTGTTATATCAAGATTGGTACTGGTATTCCCAGATGCCGCAAGCACTAATACGTTGCGACTATATGCATACTTGAGTACATCACTGTATAATGGTGAATTGGTGGCACCACTAAAGCTAAGATTGATGATTTGTGCTCCATTATCTACTGCATATTTGATTGCCCGTTGTGCTGCATCAAAACTGATAAGTGGATCTTTTCCAGCAATACTGTCCTCAGCCACTTTGAGACTCATGATGCGTGCTGTATCGTGGAGTCCTGCAAATCCAATGAAATTGTTTGCCTTTGCTCGGATGATACTTGCAATCTGCGTCCCGTGGTCATGGTTGATATTATTTACTGACATAGGAGTTTTAGCAATAAAATCCCAGCCAAAGACATCGTCGATGTAGCCATTTTTATCATCATCAATACCATTGTTTGGAATTTCACCTAGATTAGACCAGGAGCTTCCTTGCAACTCTGGATTGGTAAAGTCTACTCCACTATCTATAACTGCTACTGTTATGGGCTCACCTGTGGTGGAAAGGTTATTTTGAATGCCAATAAATGGGATATACCACTGTTCTGCAGAAAAGGAGTCTTTGGAGTAGATTGTTTTTTGTTTTACTGTGATGTACACAGGGAGAGAAGTAGAACCTTGAAGATTTTTCACCTCTAATAGTCCGGAAACAGCGGTATTACCGACATATACTTCAATAGCATTTTCTGTCCATGAAGTGACCTCAAGCGTTTTTTTCCCTAGGGAAACGGTTCCTGTACTAGTACCAAAATTACTTCCATTGAGCAGAATACGGTCTCCTGTTTGTACTGCTGGAGTATACTGGGCTATGATAGGAGTTGGCACGATGGTCAGTGCTGGGCCAATACCTACTTTTTTGTAGCTATTGCTTGATGGGTAGTATAGATAAATACTAAGATCAAGCGTGGTAAACATTGCCAACTCTCGTGGTATGGTAAATGAAATCTCAGAGTTATTCCAAGTTATCACTCTACTGCTGAGCACTTCCTTAGTAAAACAAAGCGATTGGAAGCAGATGCTCTGGTAATTTGGGTCGTATCCGTCCCCGAGGTATTCGCCCGTAACTCGTACAATAGTATCGTCCAGTACAACCTGCTGTGGTGAAAGGGCAATAACATTGGGGTCGTTACTCTTAATAAAGCTGAGGTTGGGTATAGTTATAGTACGGTAAATGTCTTTTGAGGTGGCAAGTTGTGTATAGACATATTGTTCTATACGTAAGGTAAAAGAGGTTACGCCTGGTATATTTGGCAGCTGCAACTGAATGCTCTTATCGGACCAGCTTGTGACGTAGTCTTGAGTATACTCATCCAAGATACACTGGGTGTTGATACAGATTCGGCTTTTAGGAGAAAAAACTCCAAAGTTGCTACCAGAAATAGTGAGTGGGGTACTATTTGGCGTTATGCTCAGAGGAGCTGCAGTGTATACGACTGGGGTTAGTGGGCTAAAGCGGTACTCATGCTCTATCCTTCTACCGCCAAAAGTCAGGATAAGAGTACCTTTTTCTGGAATGCCTAAGGGAGGCTGCAGTAAGATAGAAGTATTGCTCCAGGATGCAATAATACTGGATGTGGTACTAGGCGTAAGACAGGCAGAGAGTGTAAAACATATTGTTAAATCTGTAGGTATAGTGGTACCTAAGTTTGTATCTTGTATAGTGACAAGTTCTCCTGGTGAAAAACTAGAGGGGGTCATATCCAATGCATATACAGGAGCCATCGGAATAGAGAGGAGGATCAACAGAATAACTATAATCTTTTTCATATGTAGTGTAGGGGAATGTATCTTCTACATTGTATCTGCTAAGGTAAAAAAGCAAGCTAGTGGTAATGCTGCGTACTTTTTTTATGGCATTGCAAGCAAAAACATTTCGCAGAGTGATTTTTGCATATATACTTTATCCTGATTTACTCATTAGCATCTATTGATATGGTTGGTTTAGTAAAAAAGACTATGGTTGGTTTGTCTATGGTTGTGGTGTTGCTTGGTGCGTCATCTTGTGGAGGAAGTGCAGTACGTGGAACAGCTGCTACACTAGATAAGAACATGGAAGTATCTTACTTTAAAGCTGTTGGTAAGCTTCAGGTCACTGATGTCACTACAGACTTTTATCCCACAGTGGGGAAAGTGCTCAAGGATCCTAAGGATGATGGAGAACAGTTTGTACGCGTAGGTATTACACTGGAAAATACCGGTGATGAGCTGTTTAAGTTTAACTACACTACAGTACGGTTTAAGAACTCTGCAGAAAGTAGTGTATTGCCTACATTCTTATTGAATAAAGGTAATGTTGATGACTTACTAAAATCCAAGGAGCTAGCGAAGGGAGAGAAGGCTGATGGAGCTCTTTACTTTATTGCACCTGAGCAAGACTCGAGAGCAGAGATGTCTCTGGTATTTGAGGGATATGAGGGAACTACAAAAAAATCATTTGAGCTTCCTTTAGAGTAGATATAGAGATCTCTTATATAAAAAAGGCAGAGAATGTAATAACTACTCTGCCTTTTTTTGTGGTACAATTAAATATTAAATATATATGTCAAACTATGATAATACATCATGTGTATACAC
>JBBKXV010000137.1:0-4449 GCA_037969665.1 Candidatus Altimarinota bacterium | reverse complement strand
TGCAATACTTAGCCCTCTCAAACATACTTTAAAACAACAAGAGCAACTTGTGGAGGAGCTCAAACCCCTTGTTGCTAAACAAGAAATCAGCGCCTCAGGGTATAATCCAAAAATCCAGTACGTACCCCATGAACGCATAGAAGACTTTTTAAAAAGCCAGACTCCTAAGTGGAATCAAAGCTTAAAGGACACAAAAACTGATTATGTCGGTTACCAGGACAGTATATACACCCCCATCATTGCTGAATGGATACAATGGTATTGGAAAGAACCATCAACTGAAGGTATACACCTACGACTACTTTCCAACTCTTCTGAATTTGAGTCTCAAAAGATGACACCAAGTACACCAAGCCAACGAACAATACTCCCTTGGGGTGGACTTGGCGAGATCACCTACAGCACATGGATCAATGGAGACTACGTCATCCTCATCAATGTACGCACCCGCCCCTTTTACCTCATAGAACTATATGACCCTGCGTACGCCGAGAGTCAGAGACAAATCTTTGAGGCAGTCTGGAAGGTAGCCTCAGAAAAGTAACTATACCTGTGTATGAGGTATCCGCATGTATACCTCAACAAAGTTATTGTTCAAAGAACTATTGTATTCCCCCTTAGCATCTGTAAATGATTCCACTTTAAAATCAAAGGGACTTAACTTCACTTTTTCAAAACCCACCAACGTATCACAAAGTGGGTCTCCACATATTTTTATATAACATCCTCCAACAGGTATAACCCTTGATAGCTCTTCCTTTATTTTTTCTGCATACACCTGATCACCAAGTACATGTTGATCAATATTACCAGTATAGATATTGACACTACTATCAGGAAGGCATTTTAGTGCGCTTAGCATATCTGTCTCAACCATAGATAGTCTAATGGTATCAGTAGATTGGTTTTCTAACATGGCCCGTACTTCTTCTTTATTACTCAAATGGTTCCTTTCAACAGCGATATAGTGCTTCACACCAAGAGGCGTTAACCGCTCAGCCTGCCTCTGGATCAATGACAAATCCCCTGCCCCCAGATCAAGCAGGGGTCTTTTTTTTATCTCAGCAAGGATCTCCCCAGGTAAAGCTATGGGAAGCATTTCAAACACAGGTTCCTCTATATCTTGTACTGCCTCTGGTATGGACCCTCCTGTGGATCTATCCAGTGCTCGTTGAATGATGGCTTCATCACTAGACTCAGCGTGTATGCGCTTAGAAAAGACGTCTCTTAGACTTTCCCCTTCCCAAAACAGAGCGTTAATATCTTCATTTTCCTTATAATTTGTATAAAAAGGAATATCCATGCACGGATGAATTATGTATATTATAATTGTAGCATATAACTAGTGAGACATTCTAGTAAGACCCAAGTGAACCTATATTACTGACTTACTATAGATAATTAGTAACCATATCATAACACCTCCCCCACATGAATATCCTCATCAAAGTCTCAGGCGAAGTCCTACAAAAAGAAGGAGACGGTATCCTAGACATGGATATCTTACGCACCGTGGCCAAAGAAATAGCACTACTCAAAGAAAAAGGACATAACATCGCCATTGTCATGGGCGCTGGAAATATCTTTCGTGGGAGAGCGCTCACTGATAGTGATCTTTCTAGAGTGAGGAGAGATACCATGGGTATGATCGGAACTACCATCAATGGACTAGCCCTAGAGGGGGTCCTACAACAGCTAGGGTTACCTACAAAACTATACTCCTCACTCAAGGCTCCCAATGTCATTACCTATAACCCTCTCACAGCAAAAACCCACTTAGAGGAGGGGGAGATTGTCCTGCTCTCAGGAGGTACTGGCTCTGCTTTTTTCTCTACAGACTCCGCCGCTGCCCTACGTGCTGCGGAGCTCGGATGCGATCTCATCCTCAAGGGTACAAAGGTAGATGGCATCTATGACAAAGATCCAAACACTCATGATGATGCACAGTTTATTCAGTCTCTCAGCTTTGAAGAGGCCATCGACCAAAACATACGGGTCATGGATCAGACGGCTTTTATGCTCTGTAAAGAAAACAACATCAAGATTAAAGTCTATAGCAAGCTTCCCTTTTCCAATGTCCATCGCGCCTTAGAAGATAATAGTTTTGGAAGTACCGTGAGCAATTAAATAATGACAAGCCAAGGAAAAGCGACTATGATACCCCTGCTATTTTATACATAAGCAACTTATGAACCAAGCGCTAACACATTTCAAACAAGAGGGTCGCAAGACCATAGAACATCTCACAGCAGAGTTTTCTCGACTGCAGATAGGGAGAGCTAGTAGTGCTCTTGTAGAAGCAATTATAGTAGACTCCTATGGAAGTAAGCAAGATCTAAAAAGCGTTGCATCAATCTCCATCCCAGATAGTAAAACTATCCAAATCCAGCCATGGGATAAGAGTATGCTCGCAGTCATAGAAAAGGCTATCATCATTGCCGACTTTGGGATCAACCCCGTCAACAATGGTATTGCTATCATGCTCAATATGCCACCCATGACAGAAGAGCGTCGTAAAGACCTGGTAAAAATTGTGAAAAAGATTGCTGAGGAAGCAAAGGTAACACTTCGAAACCATAGACAAAAAACTATGGATATGATCAAAAAAAGTGACCTGCCAGAGGATCATCAAAAAGGTGAGGAGAAAAAGGTACAAGTCGAGGTAGATCTCTTTAATAAAGAAATTGAAGAAGTTACCAAGAAAAAAGAAACTGATATTATGACCATATAGTTCCGTGATTTTCTTCAGCATTATTATCTTTATAGTTATCCTAACTACACTCGTTGTCCTACACGAGTGTGGACATTTCTTTATGGCAAAGTGGTTTGATGTCAAAGTAGAAGAGTTTGGTGTGGGACTCCCCCCCAAGGCGATGACCATGTGGAAAAAGGGTGATACCAGCTATACACTCAACTGGCTCCCACTAGGAGGTTTTGTACGTCTCTATGGTGACTCTGATGTTGAGAGAGTTACTGCTGATGATCCACGTAGTTTCCTCGGGAAACCAGTCTATCAGAGGTTTCTCATCGCAGCTGCAGGTATTGTGAGTAACTTTATTGTGGCCTACTTACTGTTTGTCATGCTCTTTACCGTAGGCTTTATGCCACTTGGCATCGTGCCAGATGCTAGTTACCCTCTCCAAACCTCCAGCTATAGTATCACCACAGAGGCCTTTGCTGCACAGCATGGTATTCTCACTGCAAACCCTGACTTTGTTGCTCCTACCATCATTCACGATGTTATGGAAGATAGCCATGGCATGAGCATTGGTATCAAACCAGGATCATATATCTTGAGATTTAATGGTGAAAAAGTTGCCTCTCCTCAAGAGTTTATTACACAATACAAAGCAACCTCCATAGGAGAAGATATTGCACTCACTACGATGTACAAAGGAAGTGAGTCCCTCATCAGATTTACAAAAAAAGATGATATCCTCGGAGTAAGCCTCGCTGAGGAGTCTCCATATCAATCCACTGGAAAAAACTACCAAGTACCCTTTCCTGAAGCCCTCGTCAAAGCTGGAGAAGAAGTGGGAAACCTCACTATACTGACCTTTGATGGGTTAGCCAACTTAGGAAAGAGTCTGGTCACCTCCTTTGCTCTTCCAAAGGATATTGGTGGGCCGATCCAAATTGCTCAAACCGTACATGTGGTCACTGAGCAAAATACCATGGCCATGGGACAAGGACTCGCACCACTGCTCATCCTTGCTGCTATTATTTCTGTCAACCTGGCAGTACTCAACCTCCTCCCTATTCCCGCACTTGATGGCGGACGCATGCTCTTTCTTGCTCTAGAAGGCATTACTCGAAGACCACTTCCGAGAAAGTTTGAAGTGTTGTTACATATGGCTGGCTATATGTTTCTCATATTTCTCATGATTGCTATTACAGTAAAGGATGTCATGGGGTTGATGTAGGTTCCTGAGTATTTTTTTAAACAGAGGCATATTGGAGATGTCATCCTTTTTATGATATACTACTAAGATACATCATATCCAACAGGCGTGGACACTACCATCATGCAATACTTAGTCGGGGGCTTGCTCTCTATGATATCCCTCATCGTATGGGGGGTTATCTTTTTACGCAAGGACCCAGAACGTAAGGATGTCGTAGTACTTTCATTTTGTGCGGGTGTCCTTTCTGTAGTACCAATCTTTTTTGTACTCGGTGCTCTTGGCACCAGTCCTCTCACCTTTGGGCGTGTCAGTGTGGCAGGTCTTGATCTCTATCGACACATTACAGATGTTGCCTCCAATGGCGGCATAGAACAGCTTTTCATCTATATTCTTGCTAGTGTTATTGCCTTTTTCTTGATCTACATCCTGGTGGCTGTGATCATGTTTATCTTAGATATGATCTCCGGAGAGCAAAGTCTTGCTTCCTTTGAAAAAATTCTTGGACGAAGTATTGAAGCTCCATTTATCTTTATCACTCTTGGAG
>JBBKXV010000136.1:0-1625 GCA_037969665.1 Candidatus Altimarinota bacterium | reverse complement strand
TGGGTATCTATTAAGGTGATTTTTTCTATATTTACGCATTAATAACATACTATGTCTGAAGATCACAGAAGAATACTAGAGCAACAACTCTGGAACATTGCGAATACGCTGCGTGGAAAGATGGGTGCGGATGAGTTCAGGGATTATATCCTGGGCTTTATCTTCTACAAATACTTGTCTGAGAGGATGCTTATCTATGCAGATGAGATTTTAACACCTGATGGGATCAAGTATTTGAGTATAGTTGAAAATAGTCCTAATGGTATCGAGTATCTGGAATCCATCAGGCATGAAGCATTAGGTAAGTTGGGTTATTTCTTAAAACCATCTGAGTTGTTTAGTCAGGTGGCTAAGAAAGGAAATACAGATGCGGAGGAGAGTGAGTTTAAAGCGAAGAGTAACTTTATACTTGACGAACTCACCCGTATTTTTATCAATATCCAACTCAGTACGCTGGGTACAGAGAGTGAAGATGATTTTGACAATCTGTTTGAAGATATGGACCTGACATCCAGTAAGCTTGGTAAATCAGAGAAGGATAAAAATGCACTCATTGCGAAAGTGATGAGTCATCTGGATAAAATAGATTTCAGTCTGGAAGATGCTGATAGTGATGTACTGGGAGATGCGTATGAGTATCTGATCGCACAGTTTGCCAGTGGAGCAGGTAAGAAAGCAGGAGAGTTTTATACTCCAGGACAGGTATCTACGATATTAGCCAGATTGGTGACGCTGGGTAAGTCCAGGATCAAATCAGCTTATGACCCTACTACGGGTTCAGGATCTCTACTACTGAAAATAAGGAAGAATGTAAAAGAATGTATCCAGTTCTATGGTCAGGAGCTGAATCGTACTACTTATAACCTTGCACGTATGAATATGATTCTGCATGGTCTCCACTACAGGGAGTTTGATATCAAGCAGGAAGACACCCTGGAGCGACCACAGCACATGGGGTTGAAGTTTGAAGCTATAGTAGCCAATCCACCATTTAGTGCGCAGTGGAGTGCTAATCCCATCCATCTGAGTGATGATCGTTTTGCTCCTTATGGTAAGCTGGCGCCATCATCCAAAGCTGATTTTGCATTTGTACAGCACATGATATATCACCTGGACGAAAATGGTACCATGGCTATTGTATTGCCACATGGGGTATTGTTCCGTGGTGGTGCAGAAGGTCATATCCGTCAGTACCTGATAGAAGATAAAAACTATCTGGATGCAGTGATCGGACTACCTGCCAATATCTTTTACGGTACCAGTATTCCCACTTGTATACTGGTGTTTAAGAAGTGTAGAGAAAATCCTGATGATGTATTGTTTATAGATGCGAGCAATGATTTTGAAAAGGTAAAGACCCAAAACATTCTCCGTGATGAAGACATCCAAAAGATCGTAGATACTTATACGGAAAGAGTGACCATAGATAAGTATAGTTATGTCGCAACCCTAGATGAAATAAAGGAGAATGACTACAATCTAAATATCCCGAGATATGTAGATACCTTTGAAGAAGAAGAACGAGTGGATATCAATGTGGTGGCTAAAGAGATTAAATCTAGTGATACAGAGATGAAAGAGGTAGATGAAAAGATAGCTGAATTTTGTAAGGAATTGGGAATAGA
>JBBKXV010000135.1:0-7201 GCA_037969665.1 Candidatus Altimarinota bacterium | reverse complement strand
GTTTTGATATATCGTATCCGTGTCACTCTAGTGTCAGTCATCATACAGGTACATCAATCGACTGAGTTCACATATCAATTTGTCCATCTATAAAATACACTTTATCACTCCGAAGAGTTCCTACTAGTTGTTCTTTTGCTCGTATGATAATCTGTCCAGTTTTTGACTGTCCAGCATCATCGAGGCTTCATGTGAATGGATTGAAAGAGATACTCATATTATACTTTAGTTTTTACTCAGGATACTACATCGAGCTTTCCAGAATCTGCGTAAGTTATAGTGATATACGCTGTTCTTGTTCCTGCGAGTCATCATACATAGTAGTCGAATCTATCAATAGTGGTACTTACTGATACTTTCTGATAGGCATCGTACTTGAAGTCTATAAGTGAGCTATCTATCGAGGTTTTGATTGCTCAGTCAGAAGTGGTTTGAACTTGATTAAATGTTCATGGGCTGTCCCTATCTTCTCCGTGAAGAACAGCTTTTACAGTTGCAGCATCTTGGTCTGATGATACACTCTGTGATAGTGCACTATTGAGTGTTACCGTGCTATTGGTATACTGAGTCAATAATCGAAAGTATGTCCTTGCTCATGTGGTTACATATCGTACTCGAAAATATCGCATTCCTGCTTTATGAGCTGAATGGTACTCATGAATATTAGCTGAAACGCTAAATCCTCACACAGGGAATGTACTCCAATTTATATTATCAATAGAAAAATCATAGTAGAGAGTACCTGCGATACTTGTGTGAAGAGTAGTGACTACATACTCATAATTCAGTTTTTCTCCAATTCATGTATAAGTATTTCACGACCAATTCCCACCTGTAGTTATAATATCACTATTCATTCCTTCTGCGGATTGTACAGAGTTGATAGAAATTGATTGTATGCTGGATTGTCAGTTCATTTTATATGAGAATTAGTATCATTATCAAAGGTTTATGGTTTATTTGAGAGCAATCTATAATCGACTGGTCTTTGTTGGCTCATTTGTGTCTGGAATGACACTTCTGGCTCTGGTATATCTATGATTGTGAAGTCAATTATTTTAGGTTTCATGATGGTAGTGTTTCGTTAGTGATACCAACATAGAGTTTAGGAGAGACAAGATTGTCTGTAGTGACTAGCTCGAACTTGAATTGTTTTGTTCTCCATCTTCCAGAAACAAGTATTTCTGCGACATTATAGCCTGTTCCATATTCTGTAGTGGTTATTGTCTTAGCGAGGACATAAGAGCCTCTATCGTTCTTATAATAGGCTAATATAGAGCAAGCGGAGGTTGGAAGGTCAAAAGGTATGATAAGTTTCACATCTTGCTCTCATTTAGCAAAATTCGTTGCTATATACTCCATTGACTCTATTTCTCCTGTTAGTGAATATAGCGGAGTAAGTGAAGATCAGTCTTGTCATAGATTTATTACGTCTACTTTATATACAGGTGATCATGGTGCTGTTACGTCATCATAGTATCCGTATGCAAGGAATCCTCCTACATCTCTGCCAGATCATGTATATCCACCACTTGCCATGCAATAGACGTATGTCCCTGAGAACGTGAACTCCGCATTGAATGAGAATTTATCTCAAGGGAAGTACCTTCCAAATCAGAATATTCTTCATACTCAAGGCAAGTACACTATATCACCTATTGTCTCTATTGCATTTATACTCTCTTGTGGTGTTGGTCAGTCAGTTATAGTAGCAAGAGCCATTTTATTTAGCTCGTCATCTGGGTTTGTTGCTAGTGGTACGTTTGGATATGTACTCTTTACGAATACTTGCGGAGAGTAAGATTCTCATATAAGTACCTCTTTTATACTCGCATGGCTTTTGGATTGCCACCAATAATGTGTATTTCAAAGGACTGCAACTCACTTTACAGCCTTATCTGTGTATGTGATTTTCTGTTGCCATGTAGGTCATAATCAATCCCATATATAGAGGTTTGTATTGCTACCATTAGTACACCATACATATATATTTGGTCATATTTGAGTTAGTGCTGTCACTACTCAATCAAGATTCCCGATAAGATCAAGCGTTCAGTTATACTCTTGAAGAACATTTGTGACAGTCCATTTAGCCACTTTATTTCCGTCTCATATAATAAGGTCTCAAGCAAAATCGAGTGTTGGTCTCGTTTCTGCTACTGTTGCAAGTGTTGCAAGAAGAGTGTTTGTTGAAGGGTTTGTATATTGATATAATTTACTGCTTGTAAGAAAAAACTTCTCTCCATTTGCTTCTCATACGTTTAATATACCTGATACAGAGGATTGCTGTACTGGATTGCCAGCTACGCTTGTGTATACTCAATTTGAGGTAAATACTACTATATCCGTTGTTATTGAGGATTGACTACCCCAGAATGTGATGGCTCTTGGAATTACGGATAAGCTCATTATATTTCGTGTTGCACGAGATAGCTCTACATATGCACTATTACTTCTGTAATTTATGTTTTTAGCATTCCAAAATCCTCACTCCTGTCAAGCGTTCTTGTCATTAGATTGTCATCCTCTGAATGAGTTAATTTGAATCATCTACAAGAAAGTTATCGTAAATAGGAGTGACAGCCATATCAGTAGATTCGTAGTTTTCGCTTGATTCGATGTTCATTTTCTTTATTCATTTCCTTTTTTGCTCGACATAGAATAGATACTTTCCTTGTGCTGTTTCTCTTCGCATAAATTCGGCGACTTTCCATGCTATTCCATAATAGAGAACATCGAGAAGAAAAAGAGGAAGTTTTGTCTCTTGTTCTGTAGTTGCTACAGTCCATCATCATGAAGCGTTGCTTCTTGCTCCTGTAATCTTGAGCCTACTTGTGCCGACTTCTGTGCTTCTTGGATCTGGAGCTATGAATATAGAGCCATCAGAAATGAAATAGATTGGTGTATCTTTAGAAAGCTCTTGAGAGAGTCTTTCCCAGTCTTTTTTCTGTTCTATGGTTGCTTTTTTACATGGAGTAAATTTGAGAGAGCCTGTATCTATGTATGTATCACTCTGATACGCTACAGATACCGATTCTAAATAGTCAGCACCTACCTCTGTACTCGACTTTGCAGGGAATGTGTACTCATCTTGAAGAGATACTGTATCAGCGTGCCATATATCCCAGTTTGTGTTGCCTTTTCGCTCATAGATTATATCACTCCATATATCCTGAGTGATAATGTGAGCATCTTCTAAAAAGAACGCACTTGTATAAGTAGCATCAGGATATTCCCGAGCTGTTATACGAGTTTGAAGCGATGCAAGTGTGAGATTAGGCATAAGGATAGTATATGAGTTATAGTCTTATAATCAATTCAAAACTCCCACTATTTTACATAGTAGGAGAATCAATCGACTAGCTTTCTGCAACTTGAGATACGAGAGGAATTACCACCATTCTTTCTTTTGATCGTGTAGTGACTTTGAGTCCGTAACGAGCGAAGATAAAATAGTTTGTAACGAGCTTAAGAGGCTCATCACGACTTTCGACTTTTACTCCATTGCGAAGTGCCATTTTAATTGCACCTTTTTCCATAATACAAGCGTTTACCACCTGTACTTGGAAGTCATTTGCACCAGTAGTCATAGAAGAAGAAGCCATGAGTGAACCATTCTTTGAAGATATAGCCGTAGTAGTTGCTGTTGCAACGGCAGATATAGCTTCGAGAATAGCTTGGTCATCAGCGGAAAGTGCGACACCCTGAGCTGTAGTAGTTCCAGGAGCGTTGATAAGTGCTGTAAGGTAAGTATTACATTGAGCAGCAGTACCAATAAGCACGTTTCCAGCAGCTATACCGATAGTTGTAACAAAAGTGAATGTTACTCCCTGAATTGTTATTGTATCTCCGTTTGCAGGAGCAGTAGCAAGATCAAGGATTGTAGAAGAAGAGAGCATAGATACCGCATATGTGCTCATTCCTCCGAATTTCCCTTGAAATCCACGAGTGTATGATACATCAGCTACTCATTCTACGTTTGTCTCCATACCGAGAGTTGTGAGATCAGCAGATATGAAGTCATCAATACAAAGTGCGAGCTTGCTTCCATTAGCTCCGTTGTTAGTGAGTCCAGCTTTAGCCTTACCAAAAGTGGTAGAGATATTCTGTGAAGCACCAGGTGTAAGAGTTACAGGAGAGAGAGTACCAGTATTGCGACCGAATCCGTTTGCATCGTACTTCCACTTAGCGTTAAGAACCTGAGCGAAGAAGTCTCCGTCAATACGTTTCTTAATCTGGTATGAAGCATCTGAGACAACTTCTGGCTTAATATCAATATAGTCATCACCTTCATCAATTACATCCATTGCGAATGTTACCATTGGAGTTGTGTTGATTACGATTGCATCGTTACCAGTTGTTACATCCTGAATTGTCTGATTAGTGTACTTAGTATAGTTACTAGTTGCACGCATCTGAACGTAAGGAAGGTTTTTAGTAGTTCCGTTTGGAATGTCGATCATTCCAGCGAGATCCATTGCAGTTAGCGACTTTTCAAGATTATCTTGTGTCTGCTCTGCATAATGTAGCTTGACTACATCAGTTAGCGAATTAGCCATAGGGTTTAAAGTTAGTTATTGGAAACATAACTTCTTTACCATACTATTCGTATCAATGAATCTTTCTCCACTCAGAGCGTTGCTCTCGTGTTAGATTTGCTGTATCTTCCATTTTCATAGACTTGAGGTCTACTTTGGTTGGTTTGGCGTTGTTTTTAATTGAGAAGTCAGTCTTAGACTGTGATTCTTGAGCGATAGTAGGTTTTACATACTTCCAAGCCTTTTCTAGGTCAGGATTTTTCATCTCTGCTAGATATTCTTTTACTTCATCGAGATGCCCTTTGGCTTCTGGATTCTGCACAAGAAATAAAGCCAAGTCTCACTTATCTATCCCGTCGGATTTCTTTGATAGTGTACTTGTGATAATGTCTGGATTCTCAGTCCGCCAAGCGGTGAGTTCTTCATGAGCTTGTTCGAGTTCTCTTTCGAGAGCTTTTTTAGCTTCGCTCATTCTGTCCCAGTTAGACTTGTTAGTCTTTTTCTTATCGGAAGGTTTGTCAGGAGTTCGGTCGTCTTCTCCTGTTTCGATTGTTTCGACATCATCTGTCGCAGAGTCGAGCTCCGCTTCTACTTCTTGTTCAGACATAGAATAAAAGGGTTATGCTCCGTAAAGAGCTTAGCGAAAGTGCTAATAGAGAGGTTTTACCCCTCATATCAGAACTCTAGTATGGTTGGTTCGGATTTTCATCAATTACTTCTTTTTTCTTCTTTTCTTTTTTCTCTTCATCCATTTTTGCTACTACTTCTTTTTCGTCAAAGTGTTCTATGCAAGCGGATAGGAAGGATTCGAGTGAGTTATAGCAACTTGCCTTAGTCTTGAGTATATCGAGAGCTGAGTGAATAGGAAGATCAAAAGGTATTCCATAAGGGTCTCAGATTTTGAACATGATGGCCGAGTCTAATGCACCAATTCGAGACTCTATGAGATAGTTCTTGAATGTTTCATTGCCTACTTCACTTGCTATGTGCTTAGTTGCCTTAGACGTAGTTACATAGCTATCGAGAATTGAGTTTGTAGCCTCACACTTCTCACGAGAGTACGCTTCATTGTATACCTCTTGATTGATTTTTACTATCTCTGCCTTACAGAAAGATTTGAGCTTCAGGAAACTGTCAGAGTCTCTGTACTCCAATAGATCACGGATTTTATCTTTCTTTGCCTCTTTAGAGAGAGACTCCGCTCTTTTTATCCAGTTTGTTGTCTCTTCGACTTCTATATCGAGTATTTCTTCTTCCATAATTTATTGGTTAAGTTGTGCTGTTTGCCCTCCTGCCTGAGCCATTGCCTGAGACATTGCACCATTAAGCATTTGATTTGATCCTCCGCTTATGAGCTTGTCTTTGTCTTTCTGTATCTTGGATTGTATGTGAGCCATCTGATGAAGCACTTTGTATGTATCTTCTGGGTTTACGTCTCAGAGAGCTACAAGGTGTTCGTCATCGTTGTCCTCTGGGTTTATATCCACGTAGGTAAGATTGAGTATTTCATTTTCGTTCTGTTGGAGTAGATATTGAGCTGTCATTGGTACTTCTTCTTCTACATCTTCCATTTCAGCACCACCTGCAATCAATAGTTTTCTGAGTATGATTCTTTTGCTCGATTGATTGATCTCTGGGTCTTGCAAGAGAAGAGGGCTTGTTTGAGTTCTCCATGCTGTTTCTTTTGCTTGTCTTTTCTCTCTTGCGGAGTCTGTCTCTATCTCTAGTCTGAGATTGCCTTCTATTATGAAGTCTTTTCTCGTTATTTCGATTGGTCATTGTCATGTCGAGCTTCATGCAAATATAATCTTTTTATCTGCATCTGAGAAGTTCTCTTCGTATCCCGAGTACCAAAGTATAGTCATCTGCTGTTCTCCTATAGAGTCCATCTCTTCATTGAGAGAGAGGATTATATCCGTTGCATCCATTACAAGACTGTTTGTCTTTGCTGTTTCTCTTCGATCTGGTGTGCTTCCTTGTGCTATCTCTCCGAGAGCAAGAGCGTTGTTTACGTCTTGTTCTAGCTCCTGAATAAATGAGCTTGTTGCATCTATTCGTGTATTATGAGCTATTGGAGTGACTATGTTTGAAAGTGGAATATTAGCACCATCGAGTCATGACTTAATAGGGATTTTCTTATTGAGTCAGAATCCTATATCCTTTCCGTTTACATAATCAGAGTTATAGAGCCATTGTACATAGACTTCTTGACGTACTTTGTCCGCTTGAAGGTTTCTCATCTCAGCTTTCCAGAGTTGAGTATCACGGATATAATTTGCAGGTCTGTCACCAAACAATGTACCATTTGGACTCCAATAAAAGAATGCAAAAGGCATTTCTTTGAGTGTTTTCTTCTGTAGGATATGATGACAATTACCATCTGTGATATAGAGCATGACTTTCTCATCCTCATACTCGAAGTGCATATATATATCGAAGATAGTCTTATCGAATTGAGGTATTACTCAGGCGTTCATTTGCTCTGTTCTCTTTCTGTCTTTCTCTCATCCTATTGCATCTTGACACCATGAAGTATCCCATCCGAGCTTCTCCATCTCTTCCTTTGTTCGTACTGAATAGAATCCAATATAGCGATAATCTCCTGTGAAATAATCTCCATAAGGGTCTGGCACGGCTAATAGAGGATTGACTCTATCCCATAC
>JBBKXV010000134.1:0-3473 GCA_037969665.1 Candidatus Altimarinota bacterium | reverse complement strand
ACAGTATAGAGGTCAGTTCACTGGCGACGGTGTATTCTCCCCAGAAGTCACAGCGGTGGAGGTGCTACCTAGCACTTACCCTGACTCAAACCCTCTACTCACGCCAAGCATTACTCAGGCGTATGCAACACTAGCGAGTGTCCAAGAGACACGGGGCGTCAACACCACAGGAACTCTTGAATACCAGATCACAAATAATGGTACAACTTGGTACTACTGGGATGTGGCAACCACACAATGGGTAGCTGAAACTGGTGGAGGTTATCCTACTGAGACTAGTACTATTTCAGAAGTATCTGCAAATATTAGTTTCTTTCCTAGTCAGGTTGGAACTGGTGTATTTAATATACGTGGGTTTCTAGCAGGTAATGGTAGCCAAGCTGTGGAGTTAGATAATCTAGAGGTTAGCTATGGCACGACAAATACTAGTCCCACAATACCATCGGCTTTATATGCAAATACTTCAGATCTAGGTGCGCAAACTGGGAATACAAGTCCAAACAACTTGGGAGATCCAGATAGTATTGTCATCTCTGCAATATATGAGGATGGAGATGTTGGTGACATTGCAGTGTCTTACGAGATAGAGGTAAGTGAGGATCCCGACTTTCTCATGGGTGGAGACGTGTTTGCAAGTGGCAACACTGTCTTTGCCATACCAGTAAAACAAGGGGCACGTACTCCAGATATTACGCTCCCAGATAGTATGTTTGAATACAATACGTCATATTACTGGAGAATACGGTTTACCGATGCAGCTGGCAACCTTGGGGCATTTAGTCCAAGTAGCCTTGCAAGTGCAGCGTCTTTTTCTGCTAAGGATACTAGCGTACCTATACTTGGCAGCACTGTGCCTTCCAATGGTGTTTCGAACGTCTCTCTTACTTCACCAATAGTAATTCCTATTTCTGACAGTGACACTGGAGTTAATCAAAGCACTCTAATGGTATTTATCAACGGTGTACCAGCTATTGCAGCTGGCGTATGTCAGGTAGGGTATATGTGTAGTATAGTTGCGGGTACAGGACCTGGTGAGATAGTAGTTACTATCACTCCTGTGACACCATATCCTTCCTCATCTTCTGTTGTAGTAGATGTAGAAGTCAATGATAATGCACCGTTGGCAAATACTCTCAGCACTAGCTTTACCTTTACCACTGTGGGTACAACTCCAGTAGTAAACACTGCAAGACCAATTGTTTCAGGTCCAGGTGGAGGTGGTCTGGGGATAGGGCAAAGTATACAAATAGGAAAGCCAAATGCCTCAGGGTCGGATATCGGCTCTGACCTAAAGGGTAGTGCGGTGAGTCTCACAGATCTTCTCATGGTCTTTCCTGGGAAGACCATATCATCCTTACTAGGATATAGTGACCAAAACAAAACGGTGAGCATTATGTTTAATAGCCTAGGCTATAGTATTCAAGAGGTATTAAAGGGTGCAGCTAGTGCTGCGGAGGATATTCGCAGTACTTTGGGCTACCATCATGGGGGTGAGGATACTATGGGGGATGGAAATTTCCCTACAGTGGATGCCCTGCCTAGCTTTAAGGATTCACTTTGTGCGATAGCAGTAAAAGAAAATGTGGAGGTCATTCCAGAAAGTGTATCTGAGCTCACAAGGGCACAGCTTATGTTACTGCAGTCAGTAGGTATTAACTTTTCAATTGATGGAGAAATACTGGATGTGGGTGAAGGTGTGTCACGATCAAAACTTGTAAAATACTTACTTCAGTCTCAGTGTAAGTACTTTGACAGAGATATTTCAACAGTTACTAAGTTTGCAGATGTTTCAGGGCAGCATGAAAACTATCTCTATGTGCACATAGCAAGAAAGTACGGGCTAGTAAGTGGATATTTACACGATGGCCTATACCACCCTGATCAGCTAGTAAACAAAGCAGAGGCTCTCAAGATCATATTAGAATTTTTTACTGATGGCTCTAACAAATATCTTGATGGTCACGACGAAACGTTTATAGATGTGGATACGGACCAATGGTTTGCACGATATGTGCGTTTTGGTCTGGACAATGGCATTGTAAAACAGGGCAGTGAGGAGTTTAACCCCCTGAGTACTCCTACACTGCAAAACATCATTGAGCGGTTGGCACTTGCCTTAGTCCTTCGTGAGTAGCATCTTCCATATCTTGGTGAAGAGTCCAATGATGTCATTGTGCTCTTCACCAAGATGCCCTGATTACTGAATTAGTCACTAAACTTTTTTGCATACTCCTCCTGTGCCTCTTCGATAATCTTGTATGCATCATCAGGTCCCAAAAACTCACCTACCTCTACAGAACCATGCCCAGTCTGTGCATACTTATACGTTTCAAAATATGTTTTCATATCTTTTCTTTCATATTCTGTAAGGTCATTGACGTGTTGTACGTGTGCATACCTTGGATCTTTTTCTGCAACACAGACGATTTTAAAGTCTTTCTCTCCGTTGTCGATCATCTCCATAACACCCACTACTCGTCCTTGGACCAGAGTACCTGGATGGATAGGGTAGCTATTGAAAACAACGGCATCTAGTGGGTCATTGTCATCGAGATTCCATGTTCGTGGAACATCACAATAGTCCACAGGCATAAAGTTGGGACCGTAGAGGGTACGGTCTAGCTCAAGAATTCCATAGTCTTTATTGTATTCGTATTTATTGGAATCTCCCTTTGCAATCTCTACGATAAGGTTGAGTATCTTTGGTGCGCTATCTTGCTTAATAATGTGAAAATGTGAGTATGGATTGGACATAGTGTAAGTCTAAAAAATAACATGAAGAATGTAACACAGGAGATTTCTCAAGACAATGTTTCAATAGGGTAAAAGATGGTACTTGGGATAGTGGGCAAAGGGGGTAACGTTTCTATGTCATGTACTTTGCTCGGTGTTTTTCCTTTACAGTTGTGCATAAATCCGCAAAACTTTATGTGTTATCAATTATCCACATCAATGAGTTACCTTCTTCTTATTAGTTACTTATGTATCCTGGTCTTGATTGTTGCCCTCTTTGTAACAGGTCGTTCACTTGCTCCGTGGGTGCCTATGTATACAAGGGATTTAGGTAGAGTAAAGAAAATGGCGGCACTCAGAGACGGGCAGCAGTTTGTAGAGGTGGGGGCAGGTGATGGAAGGGTTTCTCATTATATTGCTAGTGAGTTTCCAGAGGTGAAGGTTATTGGTATTGAGTACTATTTTCCTATGTACCTTGTCTCAAAGCTCCGCGGAGTGCTAGCACCCAGGAAAAATCTGAGCTTTGTCTATGGGAATGCATTACACATGGATCTGCATGAGGCTGATGTCGTGTATACTTATGCTCTTTCTGATTCACTTAATAAAAAGCTTGTGCCAAAGTTACTACGAGAGCTCAAAAAAGGCTCACGCATTGTATCCTACGTGTTTCAAATAAAGGACTGGCCTGGGGAGGTAGTGGTAGATAAACCACGTGAGAAAGATGCAGGTGTGTATGGATA
>JBBKXV010000133.1:0-1876 GCA_037969665.1 Candidatus Altimarinota bacterium | reverse complement strand
ACGTTGTTTTGACTCGTATACTGAGTTTTTTGCTAGACACAAAAACTCTTCATCGCTGACTCCCTCATAAATATCTAAGTCTCGTAAATAGTTTACAGTACTGTCCTCTCCCCCACTTTCACCTACAGTCATGATATGAGCATATACTATCTAATAAGCCAATGTACCATAGCTTTCCTCAATTTCAATATACAACGAGTAGTTTGAGCTACCAGAGATTTTGAGTATTGAGGGGCGTTGGATCTACACCCCTCAACTCAAAAACTACTTCATCATCTCTATCATTTCCTTCATCATTGCCTTCGCCTCCGTCAGCTCTGCAGCAGTCATGCTAGTACCCTTAAACATATGTGCGGGTGTGTCCAACATGTTACAAACAATGATGGTAGTGTTATCCTTTGCAGAATACATCCATACCTCATCACTCATACCATCAGTGAGATTCTCCACATCGTCTTTAGCTACATTTTTTACAAAGGTAAGATCAGTAAAGATCTCCTTTACTTCCGCCATACCTCCCTTTGGCATCTCATGAATAATTTCACCCAAACGCTTACTGCGCACTACAAGTGTGCTAGCCGCACTAGCTTCTGTATGTTCCACCTGTCCTACTTCCATCTCTCCCATATGAGCATCATCACCACCATTGAGTGAGACACTACACCCTGTAAGTACTGTAGCAGCCATCAGAGGTACCACAAGAAAAGTCAACTTATTCATAGTCTATCGAATAATATATAATAGGCTGACTGTAACATATGATTTCAAAGCTCCTAGCAAGTGACGTAGTCACCACTACAGCTGATCGCTTTACTTGATACCATAATAACAACAGTACGTTTTTCCTCCTTTGCCCTTATGTGCCTTACCAAAGACCTGAGTGAAGTTTCCTTTTACAAAATCCTTAAGTCCATTAATACATACGACATAAAAAATAGCTCCTGGAAGCATATGCTCATATGCATCCATAAACATAGTTAGGAGCATTTCTCTTCCCACCTTTGCTGGGATATTGGAGACCACAAGGTCATACTCCATTCTTCTTGGTACGTGAGATAGGCCATTACTGAGATAGACCTTAGCTTTTTCCAAACCATGTGATGCAGCATTGCGCTGAGCATACTCTACTGCTACAAAATCCTTATCTATCATATCCACGGAGGCCTTCGGAAAAAACTTTCCAATGGTGACCCCAAGTGCTCCATATCCACACCCTATATCTAATACCTTAGTAGCCACTTCCAACTTTGCGACATTTTTCAGAAGCAACCACGTCCCATCATCCATAGACCTTGGACTAAATAGCCCCCACGTGGTTTGAAAATGCATCACATGGTCACCCACAGTGACATCGTACGACAACTCCTGATCAGGCTTTTTCATAAGAATATGTATTTAATTTGAAACAGTAAGACGCTCTGGGCCATGCTCGGTAGCCACCACTGTATGCTCCCATTGAGCAGAAAGTGAACCATCCTTTGTTCTGGCAGTCCATTCATCATCCTCTACATAGAGGTCTGCTTTACCTATATTGATCATGGGCTCCACAGTAAACATCATTCCTGGAACTATTTTCACACCATCACTTCCAGAATCATAGTGATACACAAAGGGTTCTTCATGCATACTTTTTCCAATACCATGACCTCCAAACTCTTTGACAATAGAATATCCAAACTGACTAATGTATTCCTCTATTGCCTTGCCAATATCTCCAATATAAGCACCCACCTTTGCTGCTGCGATACCTATTTCCATGGCTTCCTTCGTACGCTCTACCAGCAGTCTTGTTTCCTCACTAACATCTCCTAGTATAAACATACGAGAATGATCTCCATGATATCCATTGAGGTTGGTTACAATATCTACATTAATG
>JBBKXV010000132.1:0-1873 GCA_037969665.1 Candidatus Altimarinota bacterium | reverse complement strand
GTGTAGTATCTGCAGTGGCAATACTCCTCAGCAGCGTCATAGCACCCACAGCCAACATTTCTATACCTGTCTTTGGGCCGATCCCACTTACTCCAGTGATTTTTATAAATAGCTCTTTTTCCTTTTGGGAAACAAAGCCGAAGAGTTTTAGCTGATCCTCACGGACATGGGTGTGTACAAAAATCTCAACTCGAATACCAGTATTTGCATGTGATAACACAGAGTCAGTACAAGTCAGCTCATACCCTATACCTCCGACGTTGACTAGTAGATTCCTTTCTTGCTTTGTAAGCACCTCACCTGCTATATATCCAATCATGAGATAGTTGTTTTTATGTATCACTCAACAGTATAGCTCGACGGTTGTTTTATTAAAGAGGAAAACTCCTCCATTTATCATTCCGTATATGTCCTTCATAATTCAAAAAACCTCTTGCATCCTCCAAAAACAATGTCTATAATTCTGCCTGTTGATTACTTGGAGCAGTAGTTCAATTGGTTAGAGCACCACACTGTCACTGTGGAAGTTGCGAGTTCGAGTCTCGTCTGTTCCGCCATCAACTTAAAGCCTTTTTTGGGCTTTTTTTGTTATTGTTCATATACTCCCTCCACAACTCCACGTAGCAATATCTCTCTAAACTTACCTAGGGCTTCATCATATCGATAATTCATACCCCCCACCATGATAACATTGCCATCCCCACGGGGTGCCCAACTCATATGCATATTAGTTTCTATACTTTCTGATATACTAAGTGGACCACTTCGGTAGTTATTCTGGTATGCTGCCCCCTTAAAGAATTGAAATGTATTGTTGTCTACGGAATATACCACTGCAATTTCCCGATGATGGTCACCTGAAGACCTGCCGCGAAGTACCACAAGTACGTGCTCACCATCTGAGCTAGTTCGCACTTTGTCAGCTATGTATTCAAAGTCAATAGCGGGTAATATCTCTACTTTGCCAGTCTCACAATTAACAAAGTGACGTTTAGATACATCTAACTCGTGCTCACATACTGGCTCTTCGAACACATATGGATATGAAGTAGTGCTTGGAAACTCCTCAGGCACAATAGAAAGTGTGCCTGTAGCGATGTCCAATGCATAGACCTGATCATTTGAGCCAAGGTCTGCTTTAAAGCGTAGTAGCATACGTCCGTTGTGGACCTCGCTTATTATACGTTTATACGTAATGTATCCATCATATTTACCAGCACCACCTAGCCAACTACCCTCAGTACCTACAAATCTATGGATGAGACTACTTGTATCCTCAGCGTAATCGTACTGGTATAGATCATATTGAACATTCTTATCTGTACCATGGTACCTCAGGAAATATCCAAAAGAAAAGTCATCAGATACACCTAAAAAATTTACAGTGGGTTGATCACGTAACTCATCTATATACCCTTCTTTTTCCCAAGGCGTCAGAGTAGACACTACTGTAAAATCTTCAGTCACCACACACCAGTCCTCCTCTGTAGTATATAGTATTGCTCCCTGCTTTTGATCTGGAGACATCATTTCTGGTGAGACTTCTCTGGTGCCACTGTATGAAACTGCTTGAGCACAACCTTCTGAAACACCGATGTAGTCTCTAGCTTCTTGAGCAATGTCAAAGTCCTTGTACAATGGTGTATCAGGATAGTGGTACTTTGCCTGCTGAGCACATGAAGCAAAGACTAGAGCACCACACACTATACTTGTGAGTAATAGTTGTTTCATTTTCTGTTGTAGTAACATAGACTGTACTCTTGGATAATGGTGGTATTATTCTGACTTCCATACTACAGAAGTTGCCTTACTAAACCTTAGAAGTACTATATAACTCTATGAATAATGCACTCATCATACAGTAGCCCCACTC
>JBBKXV010000131.1:0-2156 GCA_037969665.1 Candidatus Altimarinota bacterium | reverse complement strand
CCCCACTCGCCAGTGGACTTCATGTGAGCAATAAGTTTTGGGACTAGCATCTCATACTCTTCCTTAGTATACTGTTTATTAAGTATGCAGTATTGCTTTTTCTTTAATCCCACGCAGCCGAAACAATTGGAGCTATACATACACAGCTCTAGATACTGACTTTCCTTCACTCCAAAACTATGTGAAACAAACTGGGAAGCATATACTTTATCTCCACAACCCACTGCATCATATGTGAGTTCAGTACCCTCACCCCATGCATAGAAGTCCATACAATCCTTGCTATCCATCACCCATGCAGAGTGCCTCAAGCGCTCTGAGTTATAGATATCATAGGAGTTGTAGCACTGTTGAGAATTCCAAATAGCATTTCCCGTGACATCCTCTGAACCTTCTCCCTGTATGTACTTCTTTGGCACGCTTTGTTTGAGCTCCTCAAATGAAGTACGGATCTGTGCTATTCGTTGCTTATTACCCTGTTTGAGATCTGCTAGTACTGTCTCATACTGCTCTTTTGAGACTGGTTTATTGAGGATATGGTATTCCTTGTTACGCAACCCTACGCAAGCAATACTATTTTTTGTATCCTTACAATCATACAAAAAGTATGAGTCACTACAGGTTTTACACTGTTGTGAATGTGCTAGTCTTGTACAATTTTCACAGTCTACGCACTCATAGCACTGAGTGCACCCAAAGATGAAGTAGCAATCATAACAATCAAAACACTTATCTGTGTAATCAAGGTAGCTACATCCCTCAGAGTAACTCGTGGCAAAGGCAAGATAACAATCTTTTAAGCTACTCACACAGTTTGTGTACTCAGCGTTGTCCATGCTTTCTTCTCCTGTTTTAAAGAACTGCATTCTAGGTACCTTGAGTGACATCTCATGCATCTGTTCAAAAAATGGACGATTCCAATCGATATCTTGACCATATATATTTGCTTCGTTTTCGTCAGCCCACCATTCTGAGTTTGCAAATACTGGAAAGACGGTATCATCACTGTACATGCTCAACATTGCCTTACCTGACTTAGAAGATGTCCTTTGAAAGAGCTTTCGCTCATTTCGAAATACCATACGACGCTGCATCCTACAATTTGGACATAGCTTTGGCTCAGGAAGATCATACTTCACCCCAGCTATCACAGGCGATAAGTCCATTCGTTGTGCTCGCTCTCCCTGATCTATTGCAAAGCTAGACTCACATTGTTGACATGTATTCATAGTAGTTTTCTAGGTTAATATACTTATATTATCGCAGTTATGGCACAAATGCCATCACTTTTTCAGCTCCTCAAGCTCTAGTCCTATCTGTTGTACCAGACTTCCAATGTAGTCAATGTTTGCCTGTAGCATATTGATAGACTCGAGCACATCATCTCTCTCGCGTAGGCTCAAGTGCTCACACCCATTTGCCAACTTAGTATTAAACTCTAAGAGCATTCCATTTAACATATTAAGTGTATCATTTGCCTGGGTCATTTGATCTGATATGTACTCGTAGCGGTTTATTGTCATATTTTTAAGTTACATTATGTTTACTTTTTCATTCAAGGTTGAGATATCTACCCTCTCATAGAAAAGGATAGCTATCTCATAATACTCTACTCAATAGTAAGTGACACGACTTCTCTTCCAAAAGTTTTTTTCAGCGCAGCTTTTATATCTTTATCACTCCCATACTCTTTCAAGTTATTAGGGTACGTTCCAAACTCCATACTCCTACCGCGTAGCCTAACCTCTAAACCCTTTCTTGTTGCACGCCACACTATTTCCCCACCACCACGAAGTGCTTTTGGATACACAGTGTCCGTACTTTCTTCCTCCAATGCTTGAAAAAGGTTTTTATGGTATGGATAGTCATTGATATTACCCCAAGCCATTTCCCACTTCTCAGTAGCACTATTTCTACCTAACACAAACTTCATCCTTCCCTTACTTTCTTCGATAGTATCATTATCTAGACATGTTGTATTGAGCCCTCCTTTAATTAGTTTTGATATACCCTTACTGTTATAAGTACATTCTAAAGTTATGTTAGCATCAATTTCCTTATTCATCATTTCACTCTTCAACATAAGTAAACTCTGAGCCTCAGGAAAACTATCTAGAGAATACGCTACTTGCCTCAGTTGTTCTACAGCATACTCT
>JBBKXV010000130.1:0-7950 GCA_037969665.1 Candidatus Altimarinota bacterium | reverse complement strand
ATATATATCTACAAAATATTATCCTATTTTTTCCATCATGGAAAGAAATTCTTTCTCTGAAAGGATAATGACTCCAAATTGCTTAGCCTTTGTACGCTTACTGCCTGCCTTTTCCCCCGCGACAAGGTAGTCTAATTTTTTACTCACAGAGGAAAGCACATCAGCCCCTTTCTCCTCTGCTAGCTTTGAGGCCTGGTCTCTATTCATCTGGGTAAGTGTCCCTGTAAACACTATAGTTTTACCTTCAAAGACTCCCCCAGCTGTCTTTCTTTTTTCCCCAACAAGCCGCAGCCCCATGGTTGATAAGTGCTCAATCATCGACTTATTTTTCTCATCTGCAAAGAAATCCACCAAACTTTCCGCTACTACTGGTCCAATACCATCAATAGCTTCAAAATCTTGGATGGAAAAATGAAAGAAATCGTTGATATGTCCCACCTGTTTTGAGAGTATTTTGGCAGTTTTTGCACCCACAAAACGAATTCCAAAACCAGTCAGCACTTTGTGCATGGGTTGCTTTTTTGACTCCTCCACTGACTCTAGTATCCTCCGTAAGAGCTTCAGTGATGAGTTGTCTTCAATGTCAAAAAGACTACCCTTGGTGATGAGGTTTGAACTGTCCGCATACAATACCTTGGCCATTTTTTCCTGTTGCCCCCCCAGTGTATAAATATCCTCTATAGTAGAAATGATACCGGCTTCCACAAACGTTTCTATGGAGCGCCCTCCAAAACCATCAATATCCATGGCCTGCTTAGATACAAAGTACTTAAGGCGCTCAACAATTTGAGCACTACAATTAATGTTCATGCACCGAAAGGCCACTTCATCTTGCAGTTGTACTACATCACCTAAACATATAGGACAGTGGGTTGGCATGGAAAACCGCTGTTCTGTTCCGTTTCTTTTTGCTGCAATGGATTTCACCACATAGGGGATCACATCTCCAGCCCTTTTTATAACCACATGATCACCAGCTCGGATATCCTTTTTTTCTATCTCATCAAAGTTGTGCAAGGATGCCCTTGCCACCATAACACCACCGATATTTACAGGTCTCAGATGTGCAACAGGAGTCAAGACCCCAGTACGACCCACTTGTATTTCAATAGTTTCCAGTAGGGTAATTTCCTCAATGGCAGGAAACTTGTATGCAATTTGTGATCTAGGATGGTGCTCTGTCGTTCCAAGCTCTTGCTTTAATGTAGTACTATCGACCTTGATCACAAGACCATCAATCTCAAAAGGAAGATCAAACCGCTTTTGCTCATAGTATTCAATCAAGGAAATCACCTCAGATATACCTTGTGATACCTTGTATTCTCCAACCAGTAATCCCTCTGACTTTAAAAATGTTAACTCCTCCTGATGGCTGATAAAACCAGGCCCCTCATAGGTAATATCATAAGCATAAAAGGATAAGTTACGCTTTGCTGTTTCCTTGGTATCTAGCAAGCGCAATGAGCCAGAAGCAGCATTGCGTGGGTTGGCAAACAAAGAGACTCCCTCCTCTGCCCTCGATTGATTAAGCTTCTCAAAGGCTGATTTATCCATCAATACCTCCCCACGCACCTCAATGAGTCCTTGGTATGTATGGAGCTCAAAAGGAACGCTGTTCATGGTATATACATTTTCTGTGACGTCTTCCCCTACAATCCCATTACCTCTTGTGGTAGCACGCACAAGCTTTCCATCGTTATAAACTAGCGCCAAAGAAAGACCGTCATACTTTAGCTCCACTGTATAGGTAATATGCTCTGTTAGAGGGACATCTAGATTTTTTTTTACTCGTTGATCAAACTCTCTTAAATCCTCTGCATTGTAGGTATTATCCAAAGATAATAGCCGGGAGTAGTGCTCTGCTTGCGTAAACTCCTCCTTGACGCCTATTTCCAGACGTTGTGTTGGTGAGTCTTTAGTTGTGTACTCAGGATAAGCAGTCTCTAAGTACTTGAGCTCAGCAAATAGCCCATCCCACTCCTTATCAGAAATCTCAGGAGCATCTTGTACGTAGTACCTTGTATTATGGTACCGAATGAGTCTTTTTAACTCTTGAATGCTCTTTTTAATATGCTCCGTCATTGATATGGTACATTGCTAGTTCGAATGCTTTATAGTCTCTCGGTATGTACTGATCATACCAAGGCTATGAAAATTTAAAAGGATAAATAAACACAAGCACTAGCATGATAAAAAGAAATCTGTACCAACCACTCTCTAGGAGTTATTGAAAACTACCCACATCATCCCCCATTACCCAGCCACCCGTAGCACCTCCTCCAATGTCGTCTGACATAGCATTACTTTATGTAATCCATTTTCCTTCATGGTTATCATGCCGCCCGACAAGGCTATATCCAACACTTCCTTTGAGGTCTTGCTATCATATATTGCACCCTTGATTGCATCCGTCACGACTAGGGTTTCCAAGATACCACACCGCCCGAGATAACCAGTATGACTGCATTGTTCACAACCTATAGCCTCAGCAATATGTTTTGGAAATGTCCAAGTACTACTTTTCATACTTTGGTGCGCAGATATTCGTTGAAATGCGCTCTCTAGTAGTGCTTTTTCAGTAGGTTTTATGGCTCGTCCTTTGGTACAATGTGGACAAAGGGAGCGTACTAGTCGCTGCGCTACAAGGAGGGACAGTGCGGGCGCTAAAAGATAAGGTAATACCCCCATATATTTCATACGGGGAATGGTCTCCACGGCACTATTTGCATGTACTGTTGAAAGAACCATATGACCCGTAAGCGCTGCCTGAATTGCTGTTTTAGCGGTCTCTTCATCACGGATTTCTCCCAGCATAATAATATCTGGATCTTGACGTAAGATAGACCGCAGGCCACCAGCAAAGGTATACCCTTTACTATCATTGATTTGACTTTGCGCGATACCCTGCAAATGATACTCAATAGGATCCTCCAATGTGATCACTTTTTTATTCTCAGTATTGAGCTTTGCTAGGGCTGCGTATAGTGTCGTTGTTTTTCCTGAACCTGTAGGACCAGTGACAATCATCATCCCTTCTGGCTTTGCCATAACTTCTGCAAAGTCACTCAACGTGTATGGAGCAAAACCCAAGTCTTCTATACCCTTGGATGTCTTATTACTATCTAAAAGACGCATTACTACAGACTCACCGTACTCAGTGGGAAGAAGTGAAAGTCGAATATCTATTCTCCGTCCAGAAACGGTAAAGGAAAACTTACCATCTTGTGGAATATCTGTAATGTTGAGCTTTAGGTCACAAAGAAACTTCAATCGAGTAAGCACATGTTGGTATACATGAGCAGTCAGCACAAAGGCTGTGTGTAGATCACCATCTACTCGATACCGAACGATTGCCTCCCCCATGGATGGCTGAATATGGATATCTGATGCCTTAAACAATACAGCGGTCTTGAGCATATATTCGTAGACCTCTTGCTCTGACATCTTTTGTATTTTACCCGCATGACCTTTTACACTCACCAACTCTTCATCAAATGTACCTGCCTCAGTCTCCTTCATGTCCAAGTTGAGCGTAGTACTCTTCATTGCTGCATCCTCAGTGTATAAGTGCAGTATATATGCCATACTTGCCTTTGAAACTAAAGTCACCTCTGGTTTTAACCCCATCTTAGTGAGCGCTATACATAGCTCTTTTACCCCATTATGGGTAGTATCCAAAGTAGCCACATGCACCACTTTGCCCTTCATGTAAAAAGGAACTGCCTGGTATCCAAATGCTGCTTTTTTTGTAATCAAATCTATAGCCTCCTTGGATATGGGAAAAGAGGTAAGATTAACATAATGCACTTTTTCATTCTTGGCGCGCTCCGCCACTACACCCTCTCCCTCTGACTGGTTAATCTCTTCCACATGACTGAGGAGTGACCCTGCAAGGCGCTGATGTGCGCCATCTAGACCCGTTATATCTTTCATGGATGACAAAAAATGTATCATATAAGTATATCATACATTTCCAAACTACGCAGAGCAGTGCAACAAAAAAACCCAGGATATACCTGGGTTTTTTGTATCTTTTTTATGGGCTATGATGCCAATGCTTCCTTTGCTCTCTTTGCTCTATACTCCTCTCTTTTAACTGCCTTAGCTCTAGTCTGAATCCTTGTTAAAGGCTTCTCATGCTTTCTGTGTCTACGTAGATCCATAACATATCTTGCATCACGTACCCATTTTCGGAAACGTTGAATCATATGTTCATTATTTTCTCCTTTATTCTTATTTACCCATACAGCCATACTAGATTCCCTATTAATTAATATAACATAGCAAGAATACTCATGTTTCATGTAATGGCAAGAGTTTTATTTAGTCTAATGGGATTTCTTTTGAATACTGCATATCCCCAAAACCATACCGACACTCTGCAACCTGACCTACGATAAAAGTAATTGGCAATGTTTGTTTAACTTTGTGAAATGTCATACAATCAGGATTAATATTCTTGTTTTGTAACTCTACAAACAAATAACCTGAGGTATCGTTTTCTGAGTTATGCACATCCTTTTCTATTTCTACTATATTATTGGCAACTGCACTAGAACGATAAAAAAGATGTACCTTTGATACGTGCTCAGGAGATATAGCATTTAGATACTCCATATAGGTCTCAACATACCCATCTGGATCAAAGGACAATATCTGCATGCCAGACAACTCTCCAGCGTAAGATATGATCAGCATAAGATCAGAAAAGCTAACCTCTGCTACCTTTCCCTCGCCCACCACCCGCCAACTATTATTAGGTACAACAACACTGTCCCGTTGTAGCCGAATGACTCTTGATTCAATACTTTTTCTTATTGTATGAAATATACGACCAAAGTGTTGAGAAAACCCTTCATTGCGCTCCTCAGCCGTCCAGATGCCCTTACTACTCTGTGTCACGACATGCATAATATATAACGGGAGTACATATACTGGCACTTCCGTGACGATATCACTGAAAATATCACGGTGTTTATGTAAATACTCAGCAACCGTAGGGTACCCAAAATCTTTGAGAACAAAATATGCAGTTGCCATCATCATGTTGATAAAGGCATCTTCCTCCAGTACTTCAATACTTGCTATGACTGATGAAAAATGCTCTACTACTTTTGATTGTGCATAGGCACTATTGTCACTCTCTTGGATTGCCCGAATTTTTTTTACTTCTAATGTTGCGTCAGCTATTCCAGATCCTGATAGTAACTCACATTCTTTCTGAAAAAAGTCTAGAACTTTTACCGAAAGACCATCTAACCCTTTTCTAAGGTCACACTTACTCCTACAAAATATCTCCGTCCCTTCTGTGTATTCTGACATCTTGCTGTGTTGGTTGCCCATATACAATATTTATGCAAAAATAGCACAAAAAATAACCACGTCAATAACTTACTGTGCGAGGATATTTGTAACACCCTCCTATACCTATTATGCTCCGATACTGTTTTCTTTCTCACCTCTCACAAAAGAAGTAATATTTTCTAAGGTTGTACAAATGATACGCTCCACAGCCTCCTTGCTATAAAAAGCAATGTGTGGCGTGTACACTACGTTTTCCTTAGAAATAATATTGAGGTCTCGTGTGAGCACCTCCCGCTCTTCAGCATGATCCTCTCCCCGTACGTGTTTTTCTTCTAAGATATCCTCCTCACCCTCAATCACATCCAGCCCCGCTCCCGATAACTTACCACTATCCAGTGCATGTAATAGCGCAGTAGTGTCCACCACACCACCTCTCGCCGTATTGATAAGGAGCGCTCCATCCTTCATCGTTTCAATGGCCTTTTGATCTATCATATGATGAGTGTGTGTATTGTATGGCACATGCAGAGTAATGATATCGGACTCCTTCAGCACCGTGGGAATATCTGTATAGGTAAAACCCAGTACTTCACTGAGAAAGAGATCTTTCTGTGTATCAAAGGCCAAGACATTCATGCCAAACCCCTTTGCTATTCGGATCACATGCTGCCCAATATGTCCAGCACCGATTACTCCAATGGTCTTCCCCTTGAGATCAAAGCCAATAAGACCATCAATACCAAAGTTACCAGCCCGAGTACGCATATACGACCTATGTACATTTCGAGAAAGGGAGAGGATTAGTGCAAAGGTATGCTCTGCGACAGTATTTTCACCATAAAATGGCACGTTATATACAGCGACACTTCTACGCCGGCAATAGTCTAGGTCAATATGATCAAACCCCGTAGATCGCGTGCAAATAGCCTTGAGTGTAGGAAAAGACTCCAACTCTTGTGCTCCTAGCTCTGAGTAAATAAAGGTAGAGATAATATCAGCATCTGAGTGCTTTTTACCTATCTCCACAGTGAGACTTTCCTCATATATAATTACTTCATGATCACGTTTAAGATCATTGATATATGGTATCTCCCAAGCACTCACGTCGCAAAAAAGTATTTTCATAATAACAAAGTGATATCTTCTTTGTAGTATACCATGCCTTATACTTGTTGTCCTACGCAAACCAAGTAACATACACTACCGTGGTGGTTATGACCTCCTGAGAATATAGGTATAATAAGACTATTACCATATTATGAGTACAAAAAAAATATGAAGCATAGTTTTGATGTTATTGTTATAGGAGCAGGGGCTGGTGGGCTGACAGCAAGTATTGGACTCTCCAAGGCTGGCAAGAATGTACTCCTCATAGAAAAGGGGCTGATGGGTGGTGACTGTACCAACTATGGTTGTATTCCTTCGAAAACACTGATCCATCATGCCAGAAAGTATGCTGCTGCAAAGGTAATTGCAGGTCCTACCAGTGGTCTTGAGAATTATAAGGCAGGCATTTTTGAGACTACCAGAAACATGGTTGAAAAGATCAGACAGGATGAGTCGCCAGAGCTCTTAGAAAGTTATGGGATGAAAGTACTGCTTGGTCGTGCTGAGTTTATAGGGCCACATAGCATCCAGGTCACCGCAAAGGGCGGAAGCACCACAGTACACACTGCAAAATACATCATTATTGCAACTGGATCAAAACCTCGCACCATAAGTATTCCCGGGATACAAGATGATGATATTCTTACTAATGAGACAGTCTTTACCCTCAAAGAAACGCCCAAGAAGCTGTTAGTAGTTGGCTCAGGACCAATAGGATGTGAGATAGGACAAGCCTTTTCACATCTGGGTACAAAAGTGACCCTCATAGATAGGGGTGAGCATATTGTCAGTCGTGAAGACCCAGAAGTAAGTGAACTAACAGAACGCATCTTTTACACGCAAGGTATTGATGTACTTCATCATGCTACTATTACCAAGGTCGAAGGACGTCTTGCCCATATCAAGCAAGGAGAGAGCTGTATCTCTCTTGAGTTTAGTCATATATTGGCAGCCGTTGGCCGGGTTCCCCATAGTGAGTCCCTTGGTTTGGAAAAAATAGGCATTGAGTTGGAAACTGGAGGGTTGATCACGGTAGACCGACATTACCGTACCATCGGCCATAAACATATTTTTGCCGTGGGAGATGTTGCCTCTAAAGCTCAGTTTACTCATGTAGCTGATGACATGGGTCGTCATGTGGTGAAAAAGATTCTCTTTCCATTGGCAAAGGCGGAGCACAAAGCTCTTCCAAGGGTTACGTACTTAGACGAGGAAATAGCTAGTGTAGGCCTTACTAGTGCAAGTGCACAGGCTACTTTACATCCCATGGATATTCTAACACTTACCCTTCCCTATCACGCTGCAGACCGTGCTAAAACTGATGAACTGCAAGGGATGATACAGGTGACTGTCAAAAAAATATCTGGAAAAGTATTAGGAGCTACTATCATGGGACGTGGGGCAGGAGAGCTCATTAGTATTTTTACCAATGCAATGGATAACAACCTCTCACTGTGGAAAGTTGCGAGAGTGATTTACCCTTACCCCGTACTAGGCAGACTCATTAAAAAGTTGGGAGACCAGTTGTTATCCTACACC